>DATBPW010000508.1:0-8715 GCA_036561125.1 Ramlibacter sp.
TTTCATCGGCGCGCACCAGGCGGAACTTGTCGCCCGCGAACACGACGTGCCCGCCGGGCGCGTCGCAAAGGGCGCAACCCGCTTGCCGCATCACACGAGCACGCGCTCGATGCCGCCGGAGTTCGCGGCGTGCACGTAATCGGGCATCCAGTTCTCCCCGAGGATGCGGTTGGCCATCTCCACGACGATGTAATCCGCTTCGAGCAGGCCGGTCTGCAGGTCGTGGCTGTAGCGCGACAAACCTTGCAGGCAGCTCGGGCAGCTGGTCAGGATCTTGATGTTGTCGCTCGCGCCCAGCTTGCCGCTCGCGCGCAGCGCCGCTTCGTCCTTGCGCAGTTCTTCCTCCTTGCGGAAGCGCACCTGCGTCGAGATGTCGGGGCGCGACACGCCGAATGTGCCCGACTCGCCGCAGCAGCGCTCGGACTTGCGCACGTCAGGGCCGACCAGCGCCTTCACCGTCTTCATCGGCTCCTGCAGCTTCATCGGCGTGTGGCACGGGTCGTGGTACATGTACGCGGCGCCCGGCTCGAGCTTGATGCCCTTTTCCAGCAGGTATTCGTGGATGTCGATGATGCGGCAGCCGGGGAAGATCTTGTCGAACTCGTAGCCTTGCAGCTGGTCATAGCAGGTGCCGCACGACACGACGACCGTCTTGATGTCCAGGTAGTTCAGCGTGTTCGCCACGCGGTGGAAGAGCACGCGGTTGTCGGTGATGATCTTCTCGGCCTTGTCGAACTGGCCCGAGCCGCGCTGCGGATAGCCGCAGCACAGGTAGCCCGGCGGCAGCACCGTCTGCACGCCCGCGTGCCACAGCATCGCCCGCGTGGCCAGGCCCACTTGCGAGAACAGCCGCTCGGACCCGCAGCCCGGGAAATAGAAGACCGCTTCGGACTCCGGCGTCGTGGACTGCGGGTTGCGGATGATCGGGACGTAGTCCTTGTCCTCGATGTCCAGCAACGCGCGCGCCGTTTTCTTCGGCAGGCCGCCCGGCAGCTTCTTGTTGACGAAGTGGATCACCTGCTCCTTGACCGTGGGCGGGCCGCCGTCGGTGGAGCGCGGACGTGTCACTTGCTTGCGCGCGAGCCCGCGCAGCAAGTCGTTGGCCAGGCGTTGCGCCTTGAAGCCGACGCCGACCATCGCCATGCGCACGAACTTGATCGTGTCGGGATTGGTGGCATTGAGCATGAACATCGCCGCCGCGCTGCCCGGGCGGAAGCTCTTCTGCCCCATCTTGCGCAGCAGGTTGCGCATGTTCATCGACACGTCGCCAAAGTCGATCTTCACCGGGCACGGCGACTCGCACTTGTGGCACACGGTGCAGTGTTCGGACACGTCCTCGAACTGCTCCCAGTGCTTGATCGACACGCCGCGGCGCGTCTGCTCCTCGTACAGGAAGGCTTCGACCAGGAGCGACGTCGCGAGGATCTTGTTGCGCGGGCTGTACAGCAAGTTCGAGCGCGGCACGTGCGTGGCGCACACCGGCTTGCACTTGCCGCAGCGCAGGCAGTCCTTGATCGAATCGCTGATCGCGCCGATGTCCGACTGCTGCATGATCAGCGATTCGTGGCCCATGAGGCCGAATGAGGGCGTGTAAGCGTTGGTCAGGTCCGCATAGACGGACGACGCCGCATCGGCCTGCGCATGGCGCAGCAGCTTGCCCTTGTTGAACCGGCCCTCGGGGTCGACCTTCTGCTTGTAATCCGCGAACGGCTGCAGTTCGTCGTCGGTGAGGAATTCCAGCTTGGTGATGCCGATGCCGTGCTCGCCGGAGATCACGCCGTCCAGCGAACGTGCGAGCACCATGATGCGCTTCACGGCCGCATGCGCGGTCTGCAGCATCGGGTAGTCGTCGCTGTTGACCGGGATGTTCGTGTGCACGTTGCCATCGCCGGCGTGCATGTGCAGCGCCACCCACACGCGGCCCTTGAGCACGCGCTGGTGGATCGCATTCACTTCCGCCAGCAGCGGGATGAACGCGTTGCCGGCGAAGATCCCCTGCAGCGGCGCACGGACCTGCGCCTTCCAGCTTGCGCGCAGCGTGTGGTCCTGCAGTTGCGGGAAGAGCGAGTCGACGCCGTCGAGCCAGCCCTGCCACTGGGCGCGAACGTCCCGTACAAGCGTGAGCGCCTGCTGCACGCGGTCCTCGAGGATTTCGGCCGACGGGATCTCGCTGGCGTCGTCCTGCTTGCCCAGCGGCAGGTTGCCGCGCCCGAAGAAAGCCTCGAGCTCGTTCGCGAGCCGGATCTTGTTGGCGAGCGACAGCTCGATGTTGATGCGCTCGATGCCGTCCGTGTACTCCGCCATCCGCGGCAGCGGGATCACGACGTCCTCGTTGATCTTGAAGGCGTTGGTGTGCCGGCTGATCGCGGCGGTGCGCTTGCGGTCCAGCCAGAATTTCTTGCGCGCTTCGGGGCTGACGGCCACGAAGCCTTCGCCGCTGCGCGAATTGGCGATGCGCACGACTTCGGACGTCACGCGCGCCACTTCGTCCGCGTCGTCGCCGACGATGTCGCCGACCAGCACCATCTTCGGCAGGACCGCGCGCTTGGACTTGGTGGAGTAACCGACCGCGCGCAGGTACCGGTCGTCGAGATGCTCGAGCCCGGCCAGCAGCACGCCCGAGCGTTTCTGCTGCGCGAACATGAAATCCTTGATCTCGACGATCGACGGCACCGCGTCCTTCGCGTTGCCGAAGAACTCGAGGCACACCGTGCGCGTGTGCGCCGGCATGCGGTGCACGACCCAGCGCGCGCTCGTGATCAGGCCGTCGCAGCCTTCTTTCTGGATGCCGGGCAGGCCGGACAGGAACTTGTCGGTGACGTCCTTGCCCAGGCCTTCCTTGCGGAACGCGCGCCCGGGGATCTCGAGGCGTTCGGTGCGAATGAAAGCCTTGCCGTCCGCTTCGTAGTAGCGCAGCTCGAACGACGCGACGTCGGCGTCGTGGATCTTGCCGAGGTTGTGGTCCAGCCGCGTGACTTCGAGCCACTGCGCGGCCGGAGTGACCATGCGCCAAGACACCAGGTTGTCGAGCGCCGTGCCCCACAGCACGGCCTTCTTGCCGCCCGCGTTCATCGCGATGTTGCCGCCGATGCACGAGGCTTCGGCGGAGGTCGGATCGACTGCGAACACGAAGCCCGCGCGTTCCGCCGCATCCGCGACGCGCTGCGTCACGACACCGGCTTCGGTCCAGATCGTCGGCACGGGCGCGTCGCGGCCGGGAATCGCGATCGGCTCGACCTCGGTCATCGCCTCGAGCTTCTCGGTGTTGATGACGGCGCTCTTCCACGTGAGCGGTACCGCGCCGCCGGTATAGCCCGTGCCGCCGCCGCGCGGGATGATCGTCAAGCCCAGGTCGATGCAGCCCTTCACCAGGCCGGCCATCTCGGCCTCGGTGTCCGGCATCAGCACGACGAACGGATATTCCACGCGCCAGTCCGTCGCGTCGGTCACGTGCGACACGCGCGACAGCCCGTCGAACTTGACGTTGTCCTTCGCGGTATAGCGCTTGAGCGCTTTCAACGTTTGTTTTCGCAGGTCGGCCACCGCGCGAAAGCTCGCATCGAATTCGCCGACGGCACGCCGCGCGCTCGCGATCAGTTCGCCCACGAGTGCATCGCGCTCCGGGTCGGTATCGGGCGTGCGGCGCTTCTCGATGTCGTGCAGGCGATGGTGCATCGCCTCCACCAGCAGCTTGCGGCGGCCCGGGTTGTCCAGCAGGTCGTCCTGCAGGTACGGATTGCGCTGCACGACCCAGACGTCGCCCAGCACTTCGTACAACATGCGCGCGGAACGCCCGGTGCGGCGCTCGTCGCGCAGGCGATTGAGCAGGTCCCATGCACGCACGCCGAGCAGGCGGATCACGATCTCGCGATCGGAGAACGACGTGTAGTTGTACGGGATTTCGCGCAGGCGCGGCGCATCGTCGGCGGCCGCGGCCATGAAGTGATCGAGCGTCGTGGGTGCGTTCATCGGTGAACGAAAGATGTTACCGCAGCGCAACATGGCCCCTTGCCACCTATGGAAACCCCGCTTGCGAGCCGCGTACCGTCGAGCGCCCAATCTGCCGTCACAAACGAGTCATAAGCTCGGGTGTCTTACCTCAGGAGAAACAACCGCATGAAGAAGCAACTCGCCGCCGTGGCCATGGCCGCGGCATTCGTCCTGCCGGCGCACGCCGCCACCGAGATCCAGTGGTGGCATTCGATGGCCGGCAAGCTCGGCGACAAGGTGAACGAGATCGCCGAGAAGTTCAACGCGAGCCAGACGGAGTACAAGGTCGTGCCGGTCTACAAGGGCCAGTACGACGAGTCCCTCACCGCCGCGATCGCCGCCTACCGCGCGGGCAAGCCGCCGCAGATCGTGCAAGTGTTCGAAGTGGGCACCGCCACGATGATGGCCGCGCAGGGCGCGATCATGCCGGTGTACAAGATGATGGCGCAGGCGCACGAGCCGTTCAACCCGAAGGCTTACCTGCCCGCCGTGTACTCGTACTACTCCGACACGCACGGCAACCTGCTGTCGATGCCGTTCAACAGCTCCACCCAGGTGCTGTACATCAACAAGGACCTCTTCAAGAAGGCCGGTCTCGATCCCGAGAAGGCCCCGAAGACCTGGCCCGAGCTGATGAAGGACACCGAGAAGCTCAAGGCCGCGGGCGTGGCGTGCCCGTTCACCACCGGGTGGCAGTCGTGGGTGCAACTGGAGAGCTTCAGCGCCTGGCACAACGTGCCGTTCGGCACCGAGCAGAACGGCTTCGGCGGCCTGGGCACGCGCCTGGAGTTCAACGGCCCCGTGCAGGTGATGCACATCCAGAACCTGGCCGACATGGCGAAGAAGGGTGAATTCATCTACGCAGGCCGCAAGGATGAGCCCACGGGCAAGTTCCAGGCCGGCGAGTGTGCGATGGAGACGACCTCCAGCGGCTCCTACGCGAACATCAAGGCCAACGCCAAGTTCGAATTCGGCGTCGCGCCGCTGCCGTATTACCCGAGCGTGAAGGGCGCGCCGCAGAACACGATCATCGGTGGCGCCACGCTGTGGGTGATGACGCAGCACGACCCGGCCGTCTACAAGGGCATCGCCAAGTTCTTCAACTTCCTCTCCACGCCGGAAGTCCAGTACGACTTCCACAAGTCCACCGGCTACGTGCCGATCACACTGGCCGCGTGGGACCTCGCGAAGAAGGAAGGCCTGTACAAGGAGCGCCCCGGCTTCGATACGGCGATGATGGAGCTGACCAACAAGCCGCCGACGGCCAACTCGAAGGGCGTGCGCTTCGGCAACTTCGTGCAGATCCGCAACGTGATCGACGAGGAACTCGAGTCGGTCTGGAGCGGCCAGAAGACCGCCAAGGCGGCGCTCGACGAAGCCGTGAAGCGCGGCAACGAACTGCTCGAGAAGTTCCAGAAGGCGAACCAGTAAGCCGCTCCGTGGCGTCGCGGGCCCGCGGCGCCACGGACTTTCCCCCGTAGACTGCGCGCATGGAAAAACGCGTTCGCTTCCGCTCGCCCTGGCTGCCCTACGCACTGGTGCTGCCGCAGCTCGCGGTGACGCTGGTGTTCTTCTTCTGGCCGGCGGCGGAAACGGTGCGCTATTCCATGCTGCTGCAGGACGCGTTCGCGTCCAAGGTGCAGTTCGTCTGGTTCGACAACTTCATCTCGCTGTTCCACGACTCGAACTACCTCGCGTCGTTCAAGGTGACGGCGTTCTTCTCGACGATCGTTGCCGTCTCCGGCCTGGCCGTGTCGCTGTTGCTGGCTGCTTTCGCGGACCGCGTGCTGCGCGGGGCCAACGCGTACAAGACGCTCCTGATCTGGCCCTATGCCGTCGCACCCGCCGTGGCCGGCATCCTGTGGCTGTTCATGCTGTCGCCGTCGATCGGCATCCTCACGTACGCGTTGCGCAAGCACTTCGGCGTCGACTGGAACTACTACGTGAACGGCGACCAGGCGTTGCTCCTGATCTGCGTCGCGGCAGTGTGGAAGCAGATCAGCTACAACTTCCTTTTCTTCCTCGCGGGCCTGCAGTCGATCCCCGGCTCGCTCATCGAAGCGGCAGCCATCGACGGCGCGGGCCCCGTGCGGCGCTTCTGGACGATCGTCTTCCCGCTGCTGTCGCCCACGGCGTTTTTCCTGCTCGTCGTCAACATGGTCTACGCGTTCTTCGACACGTTCGCCATCGTCGATGCGACCACGCAGGGCGGCCCGGCGCAGGCGACGCAGATCCTGGTGTTCAAGATCTACCAGGACGGCGTGCAAGCGCTCGACCTCGGCGGGTCGGCCGCGCAGTCGGTGGTCCTCATGGTGATCGTCATCGCGCTGACGGTGGTGCAGTTCCGCTGGGTCGAGCGCAAGGTCCAGTACTGAAATGATCGAACGCCAGCCGGTCCTCACATTCGTGCGCCACGCCGTGCTGATCGCCGGCGTGGCGGTGGTGATGTTCCCCGTGTATGTCGCCTTCGTCGCGTCGACGCTGTCGTTCGACGAGGTCATGAACGTGCCGATGCAGCTCTGGCCGGGGCATCACCTGCTGGAGAATTACGCAGCGGTGCTCGCCCACGGCAGCGCCAAGGGCTCGTCGGCGCCGGTGGGCACGATGATGTTCAACAGCCTGGTGATGGCTCTGGTCATCGCGATCGGCAAGATCGCGATTTCCATCATCTCCGCGTTCGCGATCGTCTATTTCCGATTCCCCGGGCGGCAGGCGTGCTTCTGGATGATCTTCGTCACGCTCATGCTGCCGGTGGAGGTGCGCATCCTGCCGACCTACCAGGTGGCCGCGGAGTTGCACCTGATCGACACCTACGCGGGGCTGACACTGCCGCTGATCGCGTCCGCGACGGCGACGTTCCTGTTCCGCCAGTTCTTCCTCACCATTCCCGACGAATACGCGGAGGCGGCGCGTATCGACGGCGCCGGCCCGCTGCGCTTCTTCTGGGATGTGGTGCTGCCGCTGTCGCGCACCAACATCGCGGCGCTGTTCGTCATCATGTTCATCTACGGCTGGAACCAGTACCTCTGGCCGCTGCTCGTGACGACGCAGGAGAGCATGTACACGACCGTGATCGGCATCAAGCGCATGATCCCGGGCGGCGACGCCGCTGCGGAGTGGCACTTGATCATGGCCACCGCCATGCTCGCCATGCTTCCGCCCGTGCTGGTGGTGCTGCTGATGCAGAAGTGGTTCGTCAAGGGACTCGTGGAGACTGAGAAATAACATGGCGGGAATCGAGTTTCGCAACGTCGTGAAGCGCTACGGCCGCGGCAAGCAGGAGCTGCAGGTCATCCACGGCATCAACGCGCAGGTGCGCGACGGCGAATTCGTCGTGATCGTCGGCCCGTCCGGCTGCGGCAAGTCCACCCTGCTGCGCATGGTGGCGGGGCTGGAGGAGATCACGGGCGGCGAGATCGCGATCGGCGACCGCGTGGTGAACAACCTCGAGCCCGCCGAGCGCGACATCGCGATGGTGTTCCAGAACTACGCGCTGTACCCGCACATGAGCGTGTACGACAACATGGCGTACGGGCTGAAGATCCGCAAGATGCCGCTGGCCGAGATCCGCGAGCGCGTCAACAAGGCGGCGGGCATCCTGGAGCTGTCGCACCTGCTCGAACGCAAGCCGCGCCAGCTTTCGGGCGGCCAGCGCCAGCGCGTCGCGATGGGCCGCGCGATCGTGCGCGCCCCGCAGGTGTTCCTGTTCGACGAGCCGCTGTCCAACCTGGATGCGAAGCTGCGCGCGCAGACGCGCATCGAGATCCAGAAGCTGCATCGCGAGCTCGGGATTACGTCGCTGTTCGTCACGCACGACCAGGTCGAGGCGATGACGCTGGCGCAGCGGATGATCGTGATGAACGCCGGGCGCATGGAGCAGTTCGGCGCGCCCGAGGACGTCTATCACCATCCCGCGTCGACCTTCGTCGCCAGCTTCATCGGCTCCCCGCCGATGAACCTGCTGAAGAACGCGCCGTCCGGGCGCCGCGACGGCGCGATCCTCGGCATCCGGCCGGAGCACATGGACATCGGCGATACGGGTTGGGAAGTGCGCGTCGAAACCTGCGAGCTGCTCGGCGCCGAAAGGCTGGTCTACGCGCGCCTGGGCGACGAGCAGATGATCATCCGCGTCGAGGAGCACGGCCCGGCGCCGAAGCCCGACGAGGTGATCCACGTGCGGCCGCGCGAAGACCGCATCCACTGGTTCGACGGGACGAGCGGAAAGAGGATCTGATGGACGCGTGGCCGTATCCGCGCTGGGTCGCGCATCGCGGCGCGGGCAAGCTGGCGCCCGAGAACACGCTCGCGGCGTTCCGCCTCGGTGCGCAGTACGGCTACCGCATCTTCGAGTGCGACGCGAAGCTGTCGGCCGACGGCGTGCCTTTCCTCATGCACGACGCGACGCTCGATCGCACGACGAACGCGCGCGAAGTCTTCGGCCCCGCGCCCAGCAAGGTCGGCGGCGACCATGCATGGAGCGAACTCGCCAAGCTCGATGCGGGCGGCTGGCATTCGCGCACGTTCGCGGGCGAGCCCTTGCCCACGCTCGAGAACGTCTCGCGCTTCTGCCTGGGCAACGGCTACATGCTCAACGTCGAGATCAAGCCGACGCCGGGCGTGGAGCTCGAAACCGGCCGCGTCGTCGCGCGCCATCTCGCGCGCCTGTGGGCCGATGCGCCGGTGCCGCCGCTGCTCACGTCGTTCAGGCCGGAATCGCTGCAGGGC
>DATBPW010000509.1:0-2223 GCA_036561125.1 Ramlibacter sp.
CCGCGAAGCCGCTCAAGACACAGGCGCGGTTCGTGTGGATCCCGGTGCGGCTGCTCAACGACACGAGCGAAACGCAGGGCGCCGCGATCCTCGCCGCCAAGGAGCCGACTGAAGCGATGGACCAGCACGAGGCCTCGCTGATGGATCACAAGGGCGGCATCAAGCCGGAAGGCAAGCTCGATGCCACGGAGGCCGCGGTCAAAAAGAACACCGAGCTGTTCACGCGCTACCAGTTCTCTTCGGTGCCGACGCTCGTGACGAAGAATGCGCAGACCGGCGCGGTCGTCACGCACGAAGGCGCGCTGCCCACGCCCGAACTCGCCGCGTTCCTCGGCGTGCCCGCTCCCGAGAAGTGACATCGCGCGGCCCGGAGGCCAAGTGATGTCACCCCGGCGCAGGCCGGGGTCGTTGGCGATGGTTCGTGCGCGCTTCATCCATCGCCGACGATCCCGGCCTGCGCCGGGATGACAAATCAAACGCCACGCATGTCTCGCGACAGGTGGCATCCGGTGAGGCCGATTTCGACAACGCCAGCGACCGGGGCCGCCGCGGCGCCAGTGCCGGAGCATCGAAGATGCGAGAGCGCCTCGTGAACTGACTCGCGGGCGAATGTTTGAACGGAGAGTTTGATTGCGCAGTTTGCAATCAAACTCGTAGTGAGTTCGACCGCGCAGACGCGGCGGCCCAAGAGGTCGATGGGAACAGGACGCGCCAGCGTCCTGCGTTGTCGTATGAGGCCTCACCGGATGTCACCTGGCGCGAGCGCACGGGCGCCAAAAGCAGAAAGACGCTGGATGCCGGATCAAGTCCGGCATGACAGCGCGCGGCGCGGCCTGCGCCAGGATGACACTTCTACACCGGCATCGTGTAGTTCAACGTCATCCGCCCACCGTCCACGTACACGATCTCTCCGGTGATGTAGCTGGCCGCATCGCTGGCGAGGTACGCGACGCAATCGGCGATCTCCGAGGGGTCGCCCAGGCGCTTCATCGGCGTGCGGCTCATGATGCGGGCCTTCGCTTCGTCGCTCGTGAGCACCGCCTTCGCGGCGAGCTCGGTGGCGATGGTGCCGGGCGCGACGGCGTTCACGCGAATGTTCCTGTCGGCCAGCGACAGCGCCATCACGCGCGTGAGCTGGTTGATGCCGCCCTTGCTCGCGTTGTAGCTCGCGATGCTGGGGATGGTGAGCACGCCATTGACCGAACTCATGTTCACGATCGCGCCGCGGCCGGCCTTCGCCATCTCGCGCGCGACGGCCTGGCCCATGAGGAACGAGCCTTTCAGGTTGACGCGCAGCACGGCGTCCCAATCGGCTTCGGTGATCTCGAGGAAGTCGGATGCCCTGAAGATGCCGGCGTTGTTCACGAGCACGTCGATGCGCCCGTGCGCCTTCATGGCGGCGGCCACGCACGCGTCGACGTCGGTCTTGTCGCCGACGTCGCAATGCACGTAGGTGCCGCCGAGTTCCTTTGCGAGCGCGTAGCCGGGCTTGTCGTCGACGTCCGCGATCACGACGGGCGCGCCCTCGCGCGCGAAGCGGCGCGCACACGCTTCGCCGATGCCTTGCGCACCGCCCGTGACGATGGTGACGCGGCCCTGCAGGCCGAAATGGATGGATGAGGAAGAAGGGGAAGGATTCGTGTTCGCCGTCATGCGCGGATGGTACCCGCGCACGCGGCCTTGAAATCCAGCGCCGACTGCAGCACGGCCGCCGCGCTCTTGCCCGGCGTGTACAGCGCCGAGCCGATGCCGAAACCGTTCGCGCCGGCCGCGACGTAGGCCGCCATGTTTGCGGCCGAGATACCACCCACCGGCAACAGCGGCGTCGACGCGGGCAGCACTGCGCGCAGCGCTTTCACGGCGGCGGGCGGGATCATCTCGGCGGGAAAAAGCTTCAGCCCCGTCGCGCCGGCGTCGAGTGCCGCGAATGCTTCGCTCGGCGTGAACACACCGGGCAGGCACACCATGCCGAGATCGACCGCGGCACGCACGACATCGGCGTTGAAGTTCGGCGCGACGACGAGCTTGCCGCCGGCCTTGTGCACCCCCTGCACCTGCTCCGGCTCGAGCACCGTGCCCGCGCCGATGAGCGCATGCGGGAAAGCCGCGGTGAGCGCGGCGATCGATTGCAGCGGCACCGGCGAATTGAGCGGCACTTCGATCATGTGCCAGCCCGCATCGATGAGCGCTTGCCCGACATCGAGCACTTCGTCCGGCCGGATG
>DATBPW010000510.1:0-2070 GCA_036561125.1 Ramlibacter sp.
TACCGCGAGACCACCGACCCGGACCGCGTCGACCGCACGGTGCCGGATGCATCGCGCCGCGACATGTTCGAGCGGCACGTCGCGCCGCGGCTGCGCGGCGTCACGGGCGAGTGCGTGCACGCGGTGACGTGCCTGTACACCATCAGCCCCGACGGCGGCTTCATCGTCGACCGGCATCCCGCCACCGAAAACGTCACGGTCGTCTCCGCCTGCTCGGGCCACGGCTTCAAGCACTCCGCCGCGCTCGGGGAGCAACTCGCGTTGCGCGCACTGGGCGAGCGCGGCAGCCTCGACTGGGATGCGTTCGCGCTGGCAAGATTCGCCTCGGAGTGAGGCACACTCTGCCACCTGAACCAGGAGACACCATGCAAGTCATCAATCGCCGCGCGCTTCTTTGCGCCACAGCCCTTCTCGCCGCCGCGCCGCTCGTCCACGCCGACGAGCCGTGGCCGAGCCGCCCGATCCACTTCGTCGTGCCGTTCGGGCCTGGTGGCGCCAACGACCTGCTGGCGCGCGCCGCCGCGGACGGTGCGTCGAAGGTGCTCGGCCAGCCGATCGTCATCGAGAACAAGCCGGGCGCCGGCACCATCGTCGGCACGAACATCGTGGCGCGGTCCGCGCCCGATGGCTACACGTTCCTGATCAGCTCGGCGGGCGTCGTGTCCAACAGCATGATCCGCAAGGTGCCGTACAAGGACAGCGACCTGGTGCCCGTGGCGATGATCGGCCTCGCGCCCTCGGTGATCATCGTGCCGGCCAACTCGCCTTACAAGGACCTGAAGGAGTTCGTCGAAGCGTCGAAGAAGGGCAAGGGCCTGCACTGGAGCACGGCCGGCGTGGGCAGCACGCCGCACTTCGTCGAAGGCATGCTGACCACCGACTACGGCGCGAAGCTTGATGTCGTGCCGTACAAGAGCGGCAACGAATCGGTGGCCGCCGTGCTGGGCAACCAGGTGGACGCGACGTCGGAAGCGAGCATCGTGGTGATCCCGCAGATCAAGGCCGGCAAGCTCAAGGCGCTGGCGACCACGTGGACGCAGCGCATCGCCGCGTATCCGCAGTTGCCCACGGCGATGGAAGAAGGCTTCAAGGAAGTGCAGATCGCGCACTGGGCGGGCCTGCACGCGCCGGCCGGCACGCCGGTCGACATCCAGGACAAGATGGCCGCCGCGGTCGACAAGGCGATGAAGGACCCGGCCGTCGTGGCGAAGCTGCGCGGCCTGGGCATCGAGCCGATCGGCGGCACGCGCGCGTCGTTCATCAAGTTCTGCGACGACGAGCACGCGCGCCTGGGCAAGGTGGTCAAGGCCACCGGCATGAAGGACGAGTGACGGCGATGGCGTCGCCTCGCAAGGCGCTGCGAGCCTTGGCCGAAGCAAGGCGCGGCGTGATCGTGCCGGGAGCGTTCAACGCGCTGTCGGCGCGCGTCATCGCCGATGCCGGGTTCGAGGCGGTCTACGTCACGGGCGCCGGCGTCACCAACATGTGGTTCGGCCTGCCGGACCAGGCCTTCATGGGCCTGGCCGAAATCGCCGACCACACCGCGCGCATCCGCGACGCAGTGGAACTGCCCTTGATCGTGGATGCGGACACGGGCTTCGGCAACGCGCTGAACGTGGTCCACACGGTGCGCACGCTCGAGCGCGCCGGGGCCGATTGCATCCAGCTCGAGGACCAGGTCGCGCCGAAACGTTGCGGCCACTTCAGCGGCAAGGAAGTGATCCCCACCGATGAAGCGGTGAGCAAGATCAAGGCGGCGATCGACGCGCGGCGCGACCCGGACTTGCTGATCATGGCGCGCACCGACGCATGCGCGACCCATGGCTTCGAGGCGGCGATCGAGCGCGCGCAGCGGATGAGCGAGGCCGGCGCCGACATCCTGTTCGTCGAGGCGGTCACGCGGCCCGAAGAGGTGCGCGCGCTGCCGCAGCGGCTGGCGAAACCGCAGCTGATGAACATGGTGATCGGCGGCAAGACGCCGATCTTCGGCGCGGAGGAACTCGCGGGGCTGGGCTACGGCTTCGTGCTCTACGCGAACGCCGCGCTGCAAGGCGCGCTCGCGGGCATGAC
>DATBPW010000511.1:0-5015 GCA_036561125.1 Ramlibacter sp.
GTCCTCCCAGTCCGTGTGCAGCCCGCCGGTCGCCTGGCAGCCGCATTCGATGATGTGGCCCGCGAGGCTGCCGTGCGCGAGCTTGTCCCACTCGTCGTCGTGCCAACCGAACTCGTGCATCAGCGCGCCGAGCGTGACGGCGCTGTCGACGCAGCGGCCGGTGATCACGACTTGCGCGCCGGCGGCGAGCGCATCGCGGATCGGGAGCGCGCCGAAGTAGGCGTTCGCGGTGAGCACCGTCGGGGGCATGGGCGCGCCGGTTTGCATCTCGCGCGCGCCGCCGCGCAGCGACTCGAGCAGCGGCATCGCGTCGTCGCCTTCGACCACCGCGACGCGCACATCGACACCCAGCTCACGCGCGAGCGCCTGCAGCGCCTGCGCGCAGCCGCGCGGATTCACGCCGCCGGCGTTGCTCACTACGCGAATGCCGCGCGCGACCACGTCCTTCAGGATCGCCTTCATCGTGACGGTGACGAAATCGGTCGCGTAGCCGAGGCTCGGGTCCTTGCCCTTCGCCGCGGCGAGGATCGACATCGTCAGTTCGGCGAGGTAGTCGAAGACGAGGTAGTCGACGTTGCCGCGCGCCACGAGTTGCGGCGCACCGACGCTGCTGTCGCCCCAGAACGCCGAGGCGCCGCCGATGCGCACCGTCTTCATGGCCCGTTCCACTTGGGCGGGCGCTTCTGCTGGAACGCGAGCTGGCCTTCCTTCGCGTCGTCCGTGAGCGTGAGCAGGGCGATCTGGCTCTCGGTGAACGACATCGATTCCTCGAACGACATGGACTCGATGCGCTTCATCGTGTACAGCCCGCGGCGGATCGCGGCCGGCGACTTGTCGGCGATGCGCGCGAGCAGCCAGTCGAGCCGCGCATCGACGTCGTCGTCGACGTAATTGACGAGCCCCCACTCCAGCGCCTGCTGCGACGTGACGGGCTCGCCGGTGATGCACATTTCGGCGAGGCGCCGCTTCGGCACGAGGTGCTGCAGCACCGACAGCACCTGCGCCGGGAACACGCCGACCTTCACCTCGGGCAGGCCGAACACCGCGTGCGTCGCCGCGACGGCCATGTCGCACATCGCCAGCAAGCCCATGCCGCCGGCCATGCACGCGCCGTTGACGCGCGCCACGAGCGGCAGGTTGCAGGCTTTCGCCGCCCGCAACAGCTGCGCCATGTGGCCGTACGGTTCCGAGTAGTCGAGCGTGAACGCCTGGGCCGATTGCAGGTCCGCGCCCGCGCAAAACGCCTTCGATCCCGCGCCCGTGACGACGACCGCGCGCAGCGACCGTTCCGAGGAGGCTCGCGCGATCGCTTCCGTCATGGCCGCGAGCACGGCATGGCTGAGGGCATTGCGCCGCTCTTCGCGCTGGATGGTCAGCCACAGCACGCCGTCCCGGGCCTGCACGCCGAGTTCCGCATCCGCCGACCCGCCCATCGCCGCCTCCTCGCGGGCCCGACGGCCCGAAAGGGCAAGCTTATACCGCCGGCCGCGAGTCGCAGGTACGATGCGCGCTCATGGCCGATGCCTTGCCCCACCTCCAGGCGCAGGACGCGCCCGGCGGCGCGCGCCTGCGCGTGCTCGGGGACTGGACCGCGTCGCAGCTCGCCGACCGGCAACGGCTGCAAGACTTGCAGGCGGGCCTCGGTGCCGCGGCGCCCGGCGCCGCGTGGGACCTGCGCGAAGCGCAGATCGACCACGTCGGCGCGCAAATGCTCTGGGACCACTGGGGGCAGCGCTGGCCCGCGCAGGTGGAATCGCTCCCGGGCCAGCGCGCGGTGCTCGATCGCGTCGCGAAGTTCACGGTGCTGCCGCCGCCGCGCAGGCGCGCGACGCTGGTGGACCTGTACCTGGGCTTCGGCGCGGCGGTGCTGCGAGCCGGCGACCAGGTCAAGGAATTCATCCGCCTCCTCGGCACGCTCGCGATCAACATCGGGCAGCTCGTGCGCGCGCCGCACTGGGGGCCGTGGCGCGATTTCTCGGGGCACCTCTATCGCATCGGCGCGACGGCGCTGCCGATCACCGCGCTCGTCGGGACGCTGATCGGCGTGGTGCTGGCGTATCTCACGGCAGTGCAGCTGCGGCAATTCGGCGCCAATGCGTACATCGTGAACATCATGGGCGTCGGCCTGATCCGCGAACTCGGGCCGATGCTGGCCGCGATCCTGATCGCGGGGCGCTCGGGCTCCGCGATCACCGCGCAGCTCGGGGCCATGCGCGTCACCGACGAACTCGACGCGATGAGCGTGATGGGCATCTCGCACAGCTTTCGCCTCGTGATGCCGCGCGCGCTCGCGCTGGCCGTCGCGATGCCGCTGATCAGCGTCTGGACCACGCTGTGCGGCCTCGCGGGCGGCATGATGGCGTCCGACCTGTCGCTGGGCATCACGCCGCGCTATTTCATCAACAGCCTGCCCGAAGCGGTGCAGATCGGCAACCTGGTGCTCAACGTCGGCAAGTCGGTGGTGTTCGGGATCCTGATCGCGCTGGTCGGCTGCCATTTCGGCCTGCGCGTGAAGCCGAACACGCAAAGCCTCGGCGAAGGCACGACCGCGTCGGTGGTCACCGCGATCACGGTGGTGATCCTGGTGGACGCCCTGTTCGCCGTGCTGTTCAAGGACGTGGGGTTCTGATGGACCAGGCGCCGGACAGCGTCGTCGAGATCCGCAAGCTGTGGTCGCAGTTCGTCACGCCGGAGCGCACCTATGTCGTCCACCAGGACCTCGACCTGACGGTGTATCGCGGCGAGGTGCTGTCCATCGTCGGCGGCTCGGGCACCGGCAAGACCGTGTTGCTGCGGCAGATCCTGGGCCTCGAGCATCCCGCGCGCGGCGAGATCAAGGTGATGGGCGAGGACGTGCGCGCCATCGGCGAGCGCG
This sequence comes from Ramlibacter sp., assembly GCA_036561125.1. GTDB lineage: Bacteria > Pseudomonadota > Gammaproteobacteria > Burkholderiales > Burkholderiaceae_C > Ramlibacter. The sequence continues at coordinate 2,876 of DATBPW010000511.1, forward strand.
GCGCGGCCAGCCGCATCGGCATGCTGTTCCAGCACGGCGCGCTGTTCTCGGCGTTCACGGTGCTCGAGAACATCGCGTTCCCGCTGCGCGAGCTCAAGGCGCTGCCGCCGGCGCTGGTGCGCGAGGCGGCGATGGTCAAATTGCAGATGGTGGGCCTCAAGCCCGAGGACGCCGACAAGATGCCCGCGGACTTGTCGGGCGGCATGATCAAGCGCGCGGCGCTGGCACGGGCGCTGATCATGGACCCGCCGCTGCTGCTGCTCGACGAGCCCACCGCCGGCCTCGACCCCGAAAGCTCCGACGGCTTCGTGTCATTGCTGCGGGCGCTGCACCGCGACCTGCACCTGACCGTGATCATGGTGACGCACGACCTCGACACGCTGTTCGAGCTGTCCACCCGCATCGCGGTGCTGGCCGAAAAGCGGGTGATCATCGTGGCGCCGCCCAAGGACGTGATTGCGTTCCAGCATCCTTTCATCCACGATTTCTTCCTTGGCGAGCGCGGGCAGCGCGCCATGGAGCTCCTGCGCGAATACCCGTTCGCGGTCTGAACCGTGTAAAAAGGCAAGCTTATGGAGAACAAGGCTCATGCACTGGCGGCGGGCATCTTCGTGCTCGTGGCCGCTGCCTTGGTTGTGATGCTCGCGGCCTGGCTCACGCGTGACACCGGCGTGCGCGACCCGTACGCGATCTCCACGCGCGAATCCGTGACGGGGCTGCAGTCGCAGGCGGCGGTGCGCTATCGCGGCGTCGACGTCGGCAAGGTCGATTCGATCGCCTTCGATCCGCAGAAGGAAGGCAACGTCCTCATCAACCTCCAAATCAACCGCGACGCGCCGGTCACGAAAGACACCTTCGCGACGCTCGGCTACCAGGGCGTCACGGGCCTGGCCTACGTGCAGCTCGATGACGACGGCCATGCGGCGCCCAGGCTCGAAGCGCAGGGCGGGCAGCCGCCGCGCATCCCGATGCGGGCCGGGCTGATCCAGAAGCTCACCGAAAAGGGCGAACAACTGCTGGACCAGGCCGACACGGCGATGCAGCGGATCAACACCATGCTCGGCGACGCGAACCAGAAGCGCGTGTCCACGGTCCTGGACAATCTCGGCACCGCGGCGGCGCAGGTCACGCAGCTGTCGCACAACCTGAACAGCACGGTGCAGACGAAGGTGGACCCGGCCCTCGCGCAGGCGAAGCAGACGTTGCAGTCGGTGCAATCGAGCTCGGACGAATTCGGCCGCACGGCGCGGCGCATCAATGCGCCCGACGGCCCGATCGATCGCCTCGCGCAAGGCACGCAGTCGCTGTCACACGCCGCGGACTCGTTCAATTCCGCGACGCTGCCGCGCATCAACCGCGTCACCGATGAAACCGGGCGCGCCGTGCGCCTGCTCGGGCGCACCGTGTCGAACATCGGCGACAACCCGCAATCGCTGGTCTACGGCAACGGGCCGATCCCGCCGGGGCCCGGCGAGCCGGGCTTCGTTGCGCCGGGAGCCGCGAAATGACCGCACGCCGCATCCTGTTCGTTGCCTGCGCGCTCGCACTGGGCGCGTGCTCGTCGCTGGCACCCGACAAGCCGAAGCACGCCACGCTGTACGACTTCGGGCCGGGGCCGACTGCTGCCGCGGCGCCCGCGACCTCACCGCAGCCGGCCATCGTGCTCGCCGATCTCGAGTCGTCCAGCGCACTCGACTCGTCCGCGTTGCTGTACCGCCTGGCGTATGCCGATGCGCACCAGCTGCATCCGTATGCGCAGGCGCGCTGGTCGGCGGCGCCGGCACAGCTCGTGCGCCAGCGCCTGCGCGAGCAGCTCGGGCGCGATCGCGCGGTGCTCGACCCGTCCGAGAGCGCGACGCTCGCGCGCACGGGCGGGCAGATGCCGCGCACGCTGCACATCGATCTGGAAGAGTTCTCGCACGTCTTCGATTCGCCGGCGCAAAGCTCCGGTGTCGTGCGCCTGCGCGCGACGGTCACCGACAACACGCCGGGCGGCGAACGCCTCGTGAGCCAGCGCGAGTTCACGCGGCGCGAACCCGCGCCGAGCGCCGACGCGTCCGGCGGCGTGCGCGCCATCACGGCGGCGACGGACGCGATCGCGCAGGACATCGCCGACTGGCTCGCGCAGCTGCGCTGAAAG
>DATBPW010000512.1:0-1712 GCA_036561125.1 Ramlibacter sp.
CGGCCGTGAGCCTGTACCTTCTGTCCGGCGCGATCTGCACGCTGGTCGCGTTGCGGTCGAACCGCGTCGCGGCTGCCATCAGGTAGCGATGGCCTGGCACGCGCGCCTCGAACTCGCGCTCACCCGCGAGGGCGGGCGCACCGTGGCGCGGCACTCGCACGAAGGGCCGCTGCGCATCCTGCAGACGCTCTATCCCGAAGGCGACGCCATCGCGCACAACGTGCTGGTGCATCCGCCGTCGGGGCTGGTCGGCGGCGACACGCTCGATGTCGCGGTGCATGTCGGTGCGAATGCGCACGGCTTCGTCACGACGCCCGGCGCGGCGCGCTTCTATCGCAGCGACGGCGAAGCCGCGATGCAGGACACGCACATCGCACTCGACGCGGGCGCCCGCCTCGAATGGCTGCCGCTCGAGGCGCTGTGCTACAGCGGCTGCATCGGCGAGAACCATTGCGTGATCGACCTCGCGCCGGGCGCGGAGATGATCGGCTGGGACATCACCGCGCTGGGCCTGCCCGCATCGCAGCAACCGTTCGTGCAAGGCAGCTTCGTGCAGCACCTCGAACTGCGCGGGCACTGGCTGGAGCGCGGGCGCATCGAAGCGGGCGACGCACGCCTGCTGGACGGCCCGCTCGGCCTCGCGGGCCGGCGCTGCATCGCGACGCTCTACTTCGCGTGCGGCAGCCCGATCGAGCGTGAGCGGCGCGAGCGCGCGCTGGACCTCGCGAACGATGCGATCGCGGCATGCAAGGGCACCGTCATCGCAGGCGCCACGGCGCCCGGCCCGAATGTGATCGTGGTGCGCGCGCTCTCCGATGTGGTCGAGCCTTCGATGCAATTGCTCCAGGCGGTGCACGCGGCGTGGCGTCCCGCGTTGTGGGATCTCGCGCCGGTCACATCGCGCCTGTGGGCGCTGTGATCCGCGACCGCGTCAGATCGCGACCAGTTCGCGCACGCCGCGCGATTCCATCTCGCTGCCCGCGCCGCGCGCGATGAACTCGCCGCGCTGCATCACCAGGAATTCGTCGGCCAGCTCGCGCGCGAAGTCGTAGTACTGCTCGACGAGCAGGATCGCCATGTCGCCGCGGTCCGCGAGCTTGCGGATCACGCGGCCGATGTCCTTGATGATCGACGGCTGGATCCCCTCCGTCGGTTCGTCGAGCATCAGCAGCCGCGGGCCCGCGGCGAGTGCACGCGCGATCGCAAGTTGCTGCTGCTGCCCGCCCGACAGGTCACCGCCGCGCCGCTTGAGCATCTGCGCGAGCACGGGGAAGAGCTCGAACAATTCTTGCGGGATCGGCGTGCTGCCGCTGCGGTACGCCAGGCCCATGCGCAGGTTCTCTTCCACCGTGAGCCGCGCGAAGATTTCGCGGCCTTGCGGCACGTAGCCGATGCCGGCGCGCGCACGCTCGTACGGCGTGCGCTGCGCGATCGGCTGGCCCTCGAATTCGATCGAGCCCGACTTGATCGGCACCAGTCCCATGAGCGACTTGAGCAGTGTCGTCTTGCCCACGCCATTGCGCCCGAGCAGCACGGTCACCTGCCCCGGCTTCGCCTCGAACGACAGGCCGCGCAGGATGTGCGAGCCGCCGTAGTACTGGTTGATGTCCTTGCACGACAGCATCGCTAGCGTCCCAGGTAGACCTCGATGACCCGCTCGTCGGCCTGCACCTGTTCGAGCGTGCCTTCGGCGAGCACCGAGCCTTCGTGCA
>DATBPW010000513.1:0-1703 GCA_036561125.1 Ramlibacter sp.
GCCGCAAGCCATCGTCGACAAGCTGAACGAAGCCGTCTCGAAAGTCGTGAGCGATCCCGGCGTGAAGCGCGAGTGGGCGAAGCAGGGCGCGACGCCCATGGTCATGACCCCGGCGCAATTCCAGAAATATCTCGAGGGCGACATCGCCAAATGGGCGAAGGTCATCAAGACTGCGAACATCAAGGCGGACTGAAGCGATGGCATTGAAGTTGTTGAGCGGCGGTGCGGCGCAGGCGCTGGTCGGCCGGATGAAGGGCGCGCGCGACGTGCAAGGCACCTTCGGCGCGGTCGGCGCGATGCGCGACAAGTTGCTTGCGGGCGAGGCGTGCGACGTGCTGATCCTCACGCAGGCGCTGATCGACGAGCTCACCCGGCAAGGCCAGGTGGTTGCGGGCAGTGCGGCGCCGCTCGGCGTCGTGAAGACCGGCGTCGCCGTGAAGTCGGGCGAGCCTCGGCCCGACATATCGTCCCGCGATGCATTGCAGGCCGCTCTGCGTGGGGCGAGCGCGGTCTACTTTCCCGATCCGCAGAAGGCCACCGCGGGCATCCACTTCATGAAGGTGCTCAAGGCGCTGGGCGTCGACGAGGAGCTGCGCGATCGCATGCGCACGTTCCCGAACGGCGCGACCGCGATGGGCGAAATGGCGCAAGCGGCCGCGCGCGGCGCGATCGGCTGCACGCAGGTGACGGAGATCCTGCACGTCGCGGGCGTCGACCTCGTCGGCCTGCTGCCCAAGGAGTTCGAACTGGCGACGGTGTACACGGCCGCCGTGTGCACGCAGGCACGGTCGCCCGAAGCGGCACGCGAATTCGTGCAGTTGCTCGCGGGCGAGCAAGCCGCCGGGGCGCGCCTCGAGTGCGGCTTCGAGTGAACTAGCCCGCCACGAGCGAGTGCACGCGCTTGACCAGCGCCGGGTCGGCCGGGCCGAGCTTGCCGCTCTTGGTGACGATGCGTCCTTCGCGATCGAGCAGCGTGATGATCGTGGAGTGATTGAACTCGCCGTCGGACAGCTTGCGGTACTGGATGCCCAGCAGCGCGGCGATCTTGCGCGTGGTGGCGTCGTCCGTGCGCGCGAGCGACCATTGCGAATCGCAGTTGCGCTTGGCCGCGGTTTCCTTCAGCACCGCGACGCTGTCGCGCGGCGGATCGAACGTGACCATCAACACGCGGATGTCCTTGCGGTCCGCGGCGGGCAGGGCGTCGAGCGTGTTGTGCAGGGTCTCGAACATCATCGGGCACACCATCTGGCACGAGCTGTAGAACATGCTCACGAGCAACGGCCTGCCCTGCAGCGACGCGAAATCGAAAGCGCGGCCGTCCTGGTCGGTCAGCTTCGCGTCGAGCTTGTAGAGGGAATTGGCGGGAACGCCCTGCGCGTGCGCGAACGCGGGCGCGAGGGCGAGTGCGGACATGGCCAACAAGGTGTGGCGCCGGGTGAGGTTCATTGCTGTCTCCTGTTTCAGGATTGGGCGCAGCGGAAGCCGAGCGTGCCCGTGCCGTCCGTTGCGTTCAGGGATGAGAGCAGCGCGATGCGCATGACGACTGCGTAGCTTTCGCGATTGACGATGCTCAGCGCGCCCGAGCCGCAGAACTTCGCGATGTCCGGATCGCCCTGCGTGCGGCTGTCGCCGGCGATGAAAAGCGCGTTGAAGTCGTCGACCCACTCCCAGACGAGGCCGTGCATGTCGCTCACGCCGTAGGC
>DATBPW010000514.1:0-8318 GCA_036561125.1 Ramlibacter sp.
CTCGCTGGCCCTGTACGCGCGCCTGAACGAGTACGGCTTCATCGAGACGCCCTACCGCCGCGTCATCGACGGCAAGGTGACGATGCAGATCGATTACCTGTCGGCCATCGAGGAAGGCAAGTACGTGATCGCGCAGGCCAACGCCGTGCTGGACGCCGAAGGGCGCCTGACGGGTGACCTGGTTTCCGCACGCGAACACGGCGAATCGATCCTGTGCGGTGCCGAGCGCATCCAGTACATGGACGTGTCCCCGGCGCAGATCGTGTCGGTGGCCGCTTCGCTGGTGCCGTTCCTCGAGCACGACGACGCGAACCGCGCGCTGATGGGCGCCAACATGCAGCGCCAGGCGGTGCCGGTGCTGCGCCCGGAGAAGGCTTTCGTCGGCACGGGCATCGAGCGCGTTTCGGCGGTGGACTCGGGCACGGTGGTCACTGCCACTCGCGGCGGCGTCGTCGACTACGTCGACGCCACCCGCATCGTGGTGCGCGTGAACGATGCCGAAGCGCAGGCCGGTGAGGTCGGCGTCGACATCTACAACCTCATCAAGTACCAGCGTTCCAACCAGAACACGAACATCCACCAGCGCCCGATCGTCAAGCGCGGCGACAAGATCGACAAGGGTGACGTGATCGCCGACGGTGCGAGCACCGACCTGGGCGAGCTCGCCCTCGGCCAGAACATGCTGGTCGCGTTCATGCCGTGGAACGGCTACAACTTCGAGGACTCGATCCTGATCTCCGAGCGCGTCGTCGCCGACGACCGCTATACCTCGATCCACATCGAGGAGCTGGTGGTCAACGCGCGCGACACGAAGCTGGGCGCCGAGGAAATCACGCGCGACATCCCGAACCTGTCCGAGCAGCAGCTGAACCGCCTCGACGAGAGCGGCATCATCTACGTGGGCGCGGAAGTCATGCCGGGCGACACGCTGGTGGGCAAGGTCACGCCGAAGGGCGAGACCACGCTGACGCCGGAAGAAAAGCTGCTGCGCGCGATCTTCGGCGAGAAGGCTTCCGACGTGAAGGACACCTCGTTGCGTGTCGACCAGGGCTCGCAAGGCACCGTGATCGACGTGCAGGTGTTCACGCGCGAAGGCATCCAGCGCGACAAGCGGGCGCAGCAGATCATCGACGATGAACTGAAGCGCTTCCGCCTCGACCTGAACGACCAGCTGCGCATCGTCGAAGCCGACGCGTTCGACCGGATCGAGAAGCTGTTGAACAACAAGGTCGCCAACGGCGGCCCGAACAAGCTGGCCAAGGGCGCGAAGATCGACAAGGCGTACCTGCAGTCGGTCGAGAAGTTCCACTGGTTCGACATCCGCCCGGCGGACGACGACGTCGCGCAGCAGCTCGAGTCGATCAAGAACTCGCTGGAGCAGACGCGCCACAGCTTCGACATGGCGTTCGAGGAAAAGCGCAAGAAGCTCACGCAGGGCGACGAGCTGCCGGCGGGCGTGCTCAAGATGGTCAAGGTCTACCTGGCCGTCAAGCGCCGCCTGCAACCCGGCGACAAGATGGCCGGCCGCCACGGCAACAAGGGGGTGGTCTCGAAGATCGTCCCGGTCGAGGACATGCCCTACATGGCCGACGGCACGCCGTGCGACATCGTGCTCAACCCGCTGGGCGTGCCTTCGCGCATGAACGTGGGCCAGGTGCTCGAAGTGCACCTGGGCTGGGCCGCCAAGGGCATCGGCCAGCGCATCGGCGACATGCTGCAGCGCGAAGCCAAGGCCGCGGAGCTGCGCCAGTTCATGGACCAGCTGTACAACAAGTCGGGCACGAAGGAAGACCTCGCGAGCCTGAGCGACGAGCAGGTCATCGAGATGGCCGGTGAACTCGCCAAGGGCGTGCCCTTCGCGACGCCGGTGTTCGACGGCGCCGCCGAGGCCGAGATCCGCACCATGCTGCACCTCGCGTATCCGGAAGACGTCGCCAAGGTGAAGGGCCTCACGGCCACTCGCACGCAGACGTTCCTGTACGACGGCCGCACGGGCGACCAGTTCGAGCGCCCGGTGACCGTGGGCTACATGCACGTGCTCAAGCTCCACCACCTCGTGGACGACAAGATGCACGCGCGTTCCACCGGCCCGTACTCGCTGGTCACGCAGCAACCGCTGGGCGGCAAGGCCCAGTTCGGCGGCCAGCGCTTCGGCGAGATGGAAGTGTGGGCGCTCGAGGCGTACGGCGCTTCGTACACGCTGCAGGAAATGCTGACCGTGAAGTCCGACGACGTGCAAGGCCGCACCAAGGTCTACGAGAACATCGTCAAGGGCGAACACGCCATCGAGGCCGGCATGCCGGAATCCTTCAACGTGCTCGTGAAGGAAATCCGCTCGCTCGGCATCGACATGGAACTGGAACGCTCCTAATTCGGAAGGACAGATCACATGAAATCACTACTCGACCTGTTCAAGCAGTTCACGCCGGACGAGCATTTCGATGCCATCCGCATCGGCATCGCTTCGCCCGAAAAGATCCGCTCGTGGTCCTTCGGCGAAGTCAAGAAGCCCGAGACGATCAACTACCGCACGTTCAAGCCCGAGCGGGACGGCCTGTTCTGCGCGAAGATCTTCGGGCCCATCAAGGACTACGAGTGCCTGTGCGGCAAGTACAAGCGCCTGAAGCACCGCGGCGTCATCTGCGAGAAGTGCGGCGTCGAAGTCACGCAGACCAAGGTGCGCCGCGAGCGCATGGGCCACATCGACCTGGCCGCGCCCTGCGCGCACATCTGGTTCCTGAAGTCGCTGCCGTCGCGCCTGGGCCTCGTGCTCGACATGACGCTGCGCGACATCGAGCGCGTGCTGTACTTCGAGGCGTACGTGATCACCGACCCCGGCATGACCCCGCTGAAGAAGTTCGGCATCATGTCCGAGGACGACTACGACGCGAAGCGCAAGGAATACGGTGACGAGTTCGTCGCCAAGATGGGCGCCGAAGGCATCAAGGACCTGCTCGAAGCGATCGACCTCGACATCGAGATCGAGAAGCTGCGCGGCGACCTGACCGGCTCCGAAGTCAAGGTCAAGAAGAACGCCAAGCGCCTGAAGGTGCTCGAGGCCTTCAAGAAGTCGGGCATGAAGCCCGAGTGGATGGTCATGCAGGTGCTGCCGGTGCTGCCGCCGGACCTGCGCCCGCTCGTGCCGCTGGACGGCGGCCGCTTCGCGACCTCCGACCTCAACGACCTGTATCGCCGCGTCATCAACCGCAACTCGCGCCTGCGCCGCCTGCTGGAGCTCAAGGCCCCGGAGATCATCGCGCGCAACGAAAAGCGGATGCTGCAGGAAGCGGTGGACTCGCTGCTGGACAACGGCCGCCGCGGCAAGGCGATGACGGGCGCGAACAAGCGCGCGCTCAAGTCGCTGGCCGACATGATCAAGGGCAAGAGCGGCCGCTTCCGCCAGAACCTGCTGGGCAAGCGCGTCGACTACTCGGGCCGTTCGGTCATCACCGTGGGCCCGACGCTCAAGCTGCACCAGTGCGGCCTGCCCAAGCTGATGGCGCTCGAGCTGTTCAAGCCGTTCATCTTCTCGCGCCTCGAAGCGATGGGCATCGCCACGACCATCAAGGCCGCGAAGAAGGAAGTCGAAGCCGGCACGCCGGTGGTGTGGGACATCCTCGAAGAGGTGATCAAGGAGCACCCGGTGCTCCTGAACCGCGCGCCGACGCTGCACCGCCTGGGCATCCAGGCGTTCGAGCCGATCCTGATCGAAGGCAAGGCGATCCAGCTGCACCCGCTCGTCTGCGCGGCGTTCAACGCCGACTTCGACGGCGACCAGATGGCCGTCCACGTGCCGCTGTCGGTGGAAGCGCAGATGGAAGCGCGCGTGCTCATGCTCGCCTCCAACAACGTGCTGTTCCCCGCCAACGGCGAGCCGTCGATCGTCCCGTCGCAGGACGTCGTGCTGGGCCTGTACTACGCCACGCGCGAGCGCATCAACGCCAAGGGCGAAGGCATGATCTTCTCCGACATCGGTGAAGTCCTGCGCGCCCTGGACGCGAGCCAGGTCGAGCTCACCGCGAAGATCGCGGTGCGCCTGACCGAGTGGAACCGCGACAAGGTCACGGGCGAGTTCGCGCCGTCGACGTCGCTCGTCGACACGACGGTCGGCCGCGCGCTGCTGTCCGAGATCCTGCCGAAGGGCCTGCCGTTCGCCAACATCAACAAGGCGCTGAAGAAGAAGGAGATCAGCAAGCTGATCAACGCTTCGTTCCGCAAGTGCGGCCTGAAGGAAACCGTCGTGTTTGCCGACAAGCTGCTGCAGAACGGCTTCCGCCTCGCGACCAAGGCCGGCATCTCGATCGCCATCGACGACATGCTGGTGCCGCCGCAGAAGGCCGAGATCATCGGCCGCGCCGAAAAGGAAGTGAAGGAGATCGAGCAGCAGTACGTCTCGGGCCTCGTCACCGCCGGCGAGCGCTACAACAAGGTCGTGGACATCTGGGGCAAGTCGGGCGACGAAGTCTCCAAGGTCATGATGGCCCAGCTCGCCAAGGAAAAGGTGGTGGACCGCCATGGCAAGGAAGTCGACCAGGAGTCGTTCAACTCCATCTACATGATGGCCGACTCCGGGGCCCGCGGCTCCGCGGCGCAGATCCGCCAGCTGGCGGGCATGCGCGGCCTGATGGCCAAGCCGGACGGCTCGATCATCGAGACGCCGATCACGGCCAACTTCCGCGAAGGCCTGAACGTGCTGCAGTACTTCATCTCCACCCACGGCGCCCGCAAGGGCCTCGCGGACACGGCGCTGAAGACCGCGAACTCCGGCTACCTCACGCGCCGCCTGGTCGACGTGACGCAGGACCTCGTCGTCACCGAGACCGATTGCGAAACCACCGACGGTTCGCTGATGCGCGCCATCGTCGAAGGCGGTGAAGTGATCGAATCGCTGCGCGACCGGATCCTCGGCCGCGTCGCCGCCGAGGACGTGCTGCACCCGGAAAGCCGCAACGTCATCGTGCAGGCCGCGCAGATGTTCGACGAGGACGTGATCGAGGAGATCGAAGCGGCCGGTGTCGACGAAGTGAAGGTGCGCACGGCCCTGACGTGCGCCACGCGGTTCGGCCTGTGCGCCAAGTGCTACGGCCGCGACCTCGGCCGCGGCGGCCTGGTGAACGTCGGCGAAGCGGTCGGCGTGATCGCCGCGCAGTCGATCGGCGAGCCCGGCACGCAGCTGACGATGCGCACGTTCCACATCGGTGGCGCGGCCTCGCGCGCGGCGATCGCTTCGCACGTCGAAGCCAAGTCGACCGGCGTCGTGGGCTTCAACACCACGATGCGCTACGTGACCAACAGCAAGGGCGAACTCGTGGTGATCGCGCGTTCGGGCGAGATCGTCATCCACGACGAGCACGGCCGAGAGCGTGAGCGCCACAAGGTGCCCTATGGTGCGACGCTGGCCGTCAAGGCCGACCAGCACGTGAAGGCCGGCACGCCGCTCGCCACGTGGGACCCGCTGACGCGCCCGATCATCACGGAGTTCGCGGGCCGCATCAAGTTCGAAGGCGTCGAGGAAGGCCTCACGGTCGCCAAGCAGGTCGACGAAGTGACCGGCCTGTCGACGCTGGTGGTCATCAAGTTCGACCCGAAGCGCAGCGCGAAGGCGCTGCGCCCGCAGGTCAAGCTGATCGACGCGGCGGGCAACGAGGTGAAGATCCCCGGCACCGACCACTCGGTGACGATCGGGTTCCCGGTCGGCTCGCTGATCCAGGTGCGCGACGGCCAGGACGTCGCCGGCGGCGAAGTGCTGGCGCGCATCCCGATCGAAGGCCAGAAGACGCGCGACATCACGGGCGGCCTGCCGCGCGTGGCCGAGCTGTTCGAAGCGCGTTCGCCCAAGGACAAGGGCGTGCTCGCCGAAATCACCGGCACGGTGTCGTTCGGCAAGGAGACCAAGGGCAAGATCCGCCTGCAGATCACCGACCCCGAAGGCAAGGTCTGGGAAGAACTCGTGCCGAAGGAAAAGAACATCCTCGTGCACGAAGGCCAGGTCGTGAACAAGGGCGAAGTGGTCGTGGACGGCCCGGCGGACCCGCAGGACATCCTGCGGCTGCTCGGCGCCGAGGAGCTCGCGCGCTACATCGTCGACGAAGTGCAGGACGTGTACCGCTTGCAGGGCGTGAAGATCAACGACAAGCACATCGAGGTGATCGTGCGCCAGATGCTGCGCCGTGTCGTGGTCGAGCAGCCGGGCGAAAGCAGCTACATCGCCGGCGAACAGGTCGAGCGTTCCGAGATCCTGGACACGAACGACCGGTTGCGCGGCGAAGGCAAGATCCCCGCGACCTACAGCAACCTGCTGCTGGGCATCACCAAGGCCTCGCTGTCGACGGACTCGTTCATCTCCGCCGCGTCGTTCCAGGAAACGACGCGCGTGCTGACCGAAGCCGCGATCATGGGCAAGCGCGACGAGCTGCGCGGCCTGAAGGAAAACGTCATCGTCGGCCGCCTGATCCCCGCGGGCACCGGCATGGCGTTCCACGGCGCGCGCAAGGCCAAGGACCAGATGGACGAGGCCGAGCGCCGCGCCATCGCCGACGCCGAAGCGGCGGAGCTGGCGGGCACCGTGGAAGCCGCTGCGCCCGAGCAGAGCGAAGGCGCGCACACCGAGTAAGCGCCCGCGCGTGACCTAAACTGCGCCCCGGACCTGCCTTGCAGGCCGGGGCGTTTCATTTCGGGAAGTAGCGATGACGACGACGGCTTCTGTCGTGTGGTGGGCGATCGCGGCGGTGCTGCTGTTCTGGGCCGTGGGCGCGTACAACCGCCTGATGCGCCTGCGCGCCGAGGCGAACGCGGCATTCGCGAACGTCGATGCCGAGCTGGCGCGGCACGTCGCGCTCGTGCGCGAACACCTGCCGCCGCCCGATGCGACGCAACCGGCCCCGCTGGGCGGTGGCGACGCGGGCTCGTTCTGGGACGCGTTGCACGCGGCTGCGTCGCAGCTGTCGGCGACGCTCGCCGCCGCGCGCGGCAAGCCGCTCGATGCGGAGAACATCGCCGCGCTCAGCGCCGCGCAGGACGTGCTGCGCATGGCGTGGGATCGCGCCGAGCGCGACGACGCGCACGACCTCGCCGGGCCGCGCCTGCCGGACACCGTGCTGCTGCGGCGCGCGCAACTGTTGTTGCAAGCGCATGCGGCAACCCAGAATTTCAACACTGCCGTCGCGCGCTACAACGAAGCGATCGGGCAGTTCCCGGCCGTGCTGCTCGCTTGGCTCTTCGGCTTCAAGGCCGCGCGCGCGCTGGCGCCGGTGATCGTCCCGCAGCTCGCGTGAATGCACCGGTTCCGCTCTGGCGCCTGCTGCAGGCCGCGGCGCGCATCGTCGCCGACGTTCGCGCGGGCATGTCCGCGACGCAGGCGGTCCCGCGCGTCGATGCGCCGTTGCGTCCGGGCGCGCAGGCACTGGCGTTCCACGCGTTGCGCCATCTCGGTCGCGCCCAGGCGCTGCGCGCGCAACTCGCGAAGCGCGCACCTGCGCCAGCGGCGGATGCGCTGCTGTGCACGGCCCTCGCGCTGTGCTGGCGCGACGAAAATGCGCCGTATCCGGCCTTCACGCTGGTGGACCAGGCCGTGGAAGCCGCCAAGCGCGATGCCGCGATGCGCCCGCAGGCCAACTTCGTGAACGCATGCCTGCGCCGCTTCCTGCGCGAGCGCGACGCGCTGGTGGCGGCGACGGACGCCGACGAAGTCGCGCGCTGGAACCACCCGAAGTGGTGGATCGCGCGCCTGCGTCGCGACTGGCCCGATGCCTGGCAGCAGATCCTCGAAGCCGACAACCGCCGTGCGCCGATGACGCTGCGCGTCAATGCGCGCAGGACCTCGCGCGACAGCTACCTCGCGACGCTTCAGGCCGGCGGCATCGACGCAATCGCGGCCGGAGATGCGGGGGTGATCCTGCGCGAGCCGCGCGACGTGCACGCGTTGCCGGCTTTCGACGAAGGCGCGGTGTCGGTGCAGGATGCGGCGGCCCAACTCGCGGCCCCATTGTTGTTGGCAGGCCTGGACGCGGCGCGCCCCTTGCGCGTGCTGGACGCCTGCGCCGCGCCCGGCGGCAAGACCGCGCACATCCTGGAACTCGCGGATGCCGACGTGATCGCATTGGACATCGCACCGCAGCGCTGCGAACGCATCGGCGAGAACCTCGAACGGTTGCATTTGAAGGCGACCGTGGTCGCGGCGGACGCCGCGCAGCCGCAGGCGTGGTGGGACGGGACCCCGTTCGACGCGATCCTGCTTGACGCACCCTGCACCGCATCCGGCATCGTGCGCCGGCACCCCGACGTCCGCTGGCTGCGCCGCGAAACCGACATCGCGCAGC
>DATBPW010000515.1:0-1996 GCA_036561125.1 Ramlibacter sp.
ATCGTCGAGATGAAGATCACGTTGGCGATGATCCCCGGCACGAAGTACCAGCGGTCCTCGAGGTTGGGGTTGAACCACGCGCGCTCCTCGACGGTGATGCGCGGCAACTGCCCGGCGCGCGTGAGCGACGCCTGCGCGACCAGGCGCGTGAGCTCGCCCGCGATGAGTTGCGCGCTGTTCGGGTCGGAGCCGTCGGCGATTACCTGCACCTGCCGCTGCGTCGTGAGGTCTTGCGGGATCTGCAGGATGACGCGTGCTTCGTTGCGGTCCATCGCCATACTGGCTGCGTGCATGTCGGGCAGGACGTGCAACGTGTAGTGGCCGGTGGCGCGGATGGAGTCGATCAATTCGCGGCTCGTCGCCGAGGTGTCGTGATTCACGACCGCGATGTCCGCGTGGCGCACGTCGAACGTGGCCGCATACCCGAACAACACGAGCTCGATCAGCGGCGGCGCCACCAGCACGAAGCGCATGCGCGGGTCGCGCAGCAGCTGCAGGAACTCCTTGGCCAGCAGCGCGCCGATGCGCCGCAGCGACCGGGCCGCGCCGCGCATCATGCCCGCAGCCCCAGCACGCGCGCGCGGCGCACCAGCAGCGCGCCGAGGACGGCGAGCATCACGAGCAGCGCGGCGATGTTGATCCACAGCACGGCGAAGACCGCGCCCTTCAGGAAGATCGCCTTGGTCAGCGCGACGAAATAGCGCGCGGGCACGATCGCGCAGATCGCCTGCACGGCCGCCGGCATGTTCGCGATGGCGTAGATCACACCGGAGAGCAGGAAGGCGGGCAGGAACGTGGTGACCTGCACCATCTGCGCGGCCAGCACCTGGTTGCCCGCGATCAGCGAGATCAGTGCGCCTTGCGACATCACGACGAACAGGAACAGCGCGGACACCGCCGCGAGCTCCAGCAGCGAGCCGCGCAAGGGCACGTCGAAGATGAAGACCGCCGCCGCGACGCAGCCGAGCACGTCGACCATGCCCACGACGAAGTAGGGCAGCAGCTTGCCGAGCAGGAACTCGGCGCGCGACAGCGGCGTGGTGCGCAGCATCACGATGTTGCCGGACTCCATCTCGCGCGCGATCGTGAGGGCGGTCATCAAGGTGCCGACCACGCCCATCACCATCACGATCACACCGGGGACGATCGCGTAACGACTCTCGTTGGTTTCGTTGAACCAGGTGCGGCTCTCGACGCTGACCATCGCCGCGGGCCGCTGGATCGCCATCGCCTGGTCGTTGACGAGTTGCAGCACGTAGTTGCGCACGAGCCGTGCGGTGTTGGCGTCCATGCCGTCGAGGATCAGTTGCACCTGGCCGTGGCCTTCGCGCAAGTCGCGTGCGTAGGTGGACGGCACGACCACGGCAGCCCACACCTCGCGGTTCGTGACGGCATCGCGCAACGCGCGGCGATCGGTGAAATGGCGCACGACGCTGAAGGCCGGGCTGTTCTCGAAATGCGCGACGAGATCGCGCGAAGCGGTGTCCTGCGATTCCTGCAGCACGCCGATGGGCGCGTGCGCGACGTCCAGGCGGATCGCATAGCCGTAGACGAAGAGCATCATCGCCGGCAGCAGGAACATCTGCGCCAGGCTGCGTGCATCGCGCACGAGGTGCCGCACTTCCTTGCGCGCGACCGCCAGCACGTTGGCGAGCTTCATGCCGCGGCTGCCTGTTCCTCGAGCACGGCGACGAACACGTCTTCCAGCTCCGCGCCCGGATGGATGTCGACCGAAAGCTGCATGCCGCGCGCGGCGGCGTCGGCTTGCAGTTGCGTCGCCCACTGCTGCGGATCGGCATGCGCATCGAGCCGCACGCGCAAGCGGCCTGCGCGCGGCAGCACTTCGCGCACTTCGGGATGCGCCGCGAGCCACTTGGCGCAACCCGCGTCGTCAGTGGCGATCTCGATGGGCGGCGACTTCAGCGGCCGGGCGAGCAGTTGCGCCGGCGTGCCTTCGGTGATCACCCGGCCCGCTTCCATGAGCGCGAGACGGTCG
>DATBPW010000516.1:0-5052 GCA_036561125.1 Ramlibacter sp.
GTGTACAAACCAAAACAAGAGGTCGCCGGCATGTCGGCGCAGGAAAAGAGCGTGGCGCTTCGCTTGACGCTCGCCAGCAACGACGCGACACTGACCGACGAACAGATCGAGGCTGCGGTCCGGGCCATCGTCGCAGGGGTAGCGAGCCGCACGGGCGGGCGCTTGAGGGGATGACATGCACGCCGTGACAACAATGAACAAGCCTGAAGACATCGTCGAGTTCGCGGTCGAAAGCCTCGAAACCCCCGCCCTCACGAAAGCCCAGCTCGCGGAGCTGCTGTTCGAGCAGATCGGCCTGAACAAGCGCGAATCGAAGGACATGATCGACGCGTTCTTCGACCTGATTGCCGCGAGCCTCGTCGACGGCCAGGACGTGAAGATCTCCGGCTTCGGCAATTTCCAGATCCGAACGAAGGCGCCGCGCCCCGGCCGCAATCCGCGCACGGGCGAGGCGATCCCGATCGAGGCGCGCCGCGTGGTCACTTTCCACGCGAGCCACAAGCTCAAGGAGCAGATCCAGGGCTCGACGGGCGCGGACAACAACTGACGCCGCCGCGCATTCCTGCGCCGTTCACACGCGAAAAAGCAACGCCCGTCCGGTGGTGCTTTGCGCCTTTCCGGGTCTTAGAGTAACCTTGGAGCTTTCTCTCCTACAACATTGATTTCAATGGAGAAAGGCCTTCCAGCCATACCGGCGAAACGCTACTTCACCATCGGTGAAGTCAGCGAGCTGTGCGGCGTCAAGCCGCACGTGCTACGGTATTGGGAGCAGGAGTTCACGCAGCTGCGCCCCATGAAGCGGCGCGGCAACCGCCGCTACTACCAGCACCACGAGGTGCTGATGATCCGGCGCATCCGCGACCTGCTGTACGACCAGGGATTCACGATCAGCGGCGCGCGCAACAAGCTGCAGGAGATCGTGCAGGTCGAGCGCGACAAGCGCCGCGCCGGCGAAGTGATGCTCGAAGGCGTGGAAGTGATCGAGGTCGAGGACTCCGCGATGGACGACTTCGAGGACAGCATGCCGCCCGAGCAGCAGGACCTGTTCTCGCAGAAGATGCTGCTGGTGCGGCGCGAGCTCTTCGAGATCCGCGACCTGCTGACCTCCACGCACTGAGCTGTTTGCGCGTCGGCTACAATCCCATCCTTCGGCGTGTAGCGCAGCCTGGTAGCGCACTTGCATGGGGTGCAAGGGGTCGCGAGTTCGAATCCCGCCACGCCGACCAGATCCCCGGGGCCCAGCGACGCTGGGCCTTTCACTTTGGCGCATTGCGTCACGGCGCCGCGGGCCGGCCGCCTTGCCGCGAATGGGCCGCCGCATAGAATCCCCGTCATGGCCACGGTCGTTTTCGCGGATCTCGTCGGCAGTACAGGCATCTTCGAGCGCCTCGGCGACGAGACGGCCGGGCGCTTCGTCACGCAGCTGACCGGCGCGCTGTCGAAGACCTTCGAGCAACACAACGGCCGCGTCGTGAAGCTGCTGGGCGACGGCATCTTCACCGTGTTCCAGACCGAAGCCGACGCGATCGCGTCCTGCATCGCGATCCAGCGGCGCCTGAAGGAGCAGCCCGTGTATGCCGGCGGCGGCGGCCACCCGGTGCAGATGCAGATGGGCGCCGAATCGGGCGAAGTCGTCGAGATCGAAGGCGACTGCTACGGCGATGCGGTGAACAGCGCCGCGCGCCTGGCGGACCTTGCCGGCGCCGACCAGATTCTCACCACGTCGCGTGTGAGCGAGTCCCTGCCCGAGACGCTGCAATCGCAGCTGCGCAGCCTCGGGCCGATGTACCTGCGCGGCAAGCAGGAGGTCACCGAAGTCTTCCGCGTCGAGTGGAACGAGGAGCGCGATGCCGAGGCCACGGTGATGGGCGCCTCCATGTTCGTGCCTGCGAAGGAAACGCGGCTCGAGCTTTCCGCGGGCGGCAGGGTGGTCAACGTGCAGACCAACGGCGACAAGGTGACGATCGGCCGCTCCGCGTCCGCGTCGCTCCCGTTCAACGACGGGCGCGTGTCGCGCGTGCATGCGACGGCCCAATGGCGCGGCGGGCACTTCGTACTGGAGGACGCGTCGAGCTTCGGCACTTGGGCCTATTTCGGCGGCCAGGCCGAGCCCGTGGTCCTGCGCCGCACCGAGTGCTACCTCGTCGGCCAGGGCCAGATTTCGCTCGGCTGCGAGCGCGAGGCGGAAGACGCCCCGATCGTGCGCTTCAACGTGCGCGCATAGCGCGCCGCATCTCGCGATGGCGCTGGAAATCCACATCGCGGGCCCGGGCCTCGACGTGACGCGGCGCATCGCGAAGGGCGACGAGCCGATCGTGCTCGGCCGCGATCCCGAATGCGACGTCTGCCTGCCCGACCCGCAGCGCACCGTGTCGCGCCGGCACCTGGAGGTCTGGAGCGAAGGCGGCGAGCTGCACTTTCACGTCGTGTCGGCGGTGAACGGGATCGAGATGCCGTTCGGCGAAGCGCCGCCGGGCGCGCGCGGCGTGCTGCCGCACGGCCAGTCGATGAAGGTCGGCGACTATGTCGTCGATGCGCAGCAGCTCGAGCCGACGCTGGGCAGCGCGCAGGAGGGCGATCCCTGGGCCGCGCTGCGGCGTGAACACTCCGGAATCTCGCCTGCAGTTGCAGCCGTCCCACCCGGCGAAGACGATCCCTTCAGCGACTGGGGCTTCAACACGACGTTCGGCGCGTCGAATGCGCAGGGCGGCGCAATCGAAGCGGGCACGCTCGATGCGGGCGGGGTGGCCTCGTTCTTCGAGGGACTCGGGATCGACGCCGGCACGATGAGCAAGGGCGAGCTCGAATCGATGGGCCGGCTGGTGCGCGTGCTCGTGCTCGGCGTGCTCGACCTGCATTCGACGGTGAGCGGCGTGAAAGGCGAGCTGCGTTCCGAAGACCGCACGATGGTCGCGCCCAAGGACAACAACCCGCTCAAGACGTCGTGGACGGCCGAGACGAAGCTGCGCTATCTCTTCGGCGGCCGCATCGCCGCAGCGGGGTACGTTCCGGCCGAACGAGCGATGCGCGAAGTGCTGGTGGAGCTCGTTGCGCACAACGCGGCGAGCGCCGCCGCGACGCGAGCGGCCGTCGAAGGCACGCTGCGCGACCTCGCGCCGTCGGCGCTGAAGGCGAAGCTGCTCGGCGAAGGCACGAAGCTGTTCGAGGGCACGCGCGCATGGGACGCGTTCTGCAAGTGGCACGACGAGCAGTCGGCGCCGATGCAGCACTGGGTGCAGCGCCAGATCGACCGCCATTTCACCGAGGCGTACCTCCGGGAAAGCCTGCGTATCCGGCGCGAGAAGAAGAAGTGACCCACTGCTGAGCCGCCGGTAGAATGGGTTTTCCTTCCCGGCAGCTCCGCGCAGTCTCGTGAGTCTCAAGAAACTCGGCCGCTACGAACTCGTCCGCGTCCTCGGCAAGGGCGCGATGGGGATCGTGTACGAGGGCCGCGACCCCAACCTCGATCGCCGCGTCGCGATCAAGACCGTCAAGGTCGAGAACCTGTCGGAGGAAGCGGCGGCGGAATACGAACACCGCTTCCGCACCGAGGCGCGCTCCGCCGCCCGCCTGCAGCATCCCAACATCGTCAGCGTCTACGACTCCGACCGCGACGGCGACATCGCCTTCCTGGTGATGGAATACATCCAGGGCGACGACCTCAAGCACCACCTCGACAAGGGCGTTCGCTACACGCTCGAGCAGTCGCTCAAGATGATCCGCGACCTGCTCTCGGGGCTCGATTACGCGCACAAGCAGGGCATCGTCCATCGCGACATCAAACCCGCGAACCTGCTGATCGAGCCGGGCGGCCGCGTGAAGCTCACCGACTTCGGCGTGGCGCGCATCCAGGATTCGGGCGAGGCCACACGCACTCAGGGCAGCATGGTCGGCACGCTGAAATACATGGCGCCCGAGCAGGTGCAGGGACAGAAAATCGATTCGCGCGCCGACCTGTTCTCCGTCGGCGTCGTGCTCTACCAGCTGCTCACGGACAAGCGGCCCTTCGACGGCGACAACGACTTCTCGATCATCCACCAGATCATCGGCCACCACCCGCCGGCGCCGAGCACGATCAACGAGCGCCTGCCCGGCGCGATCGATGCGGTCGTCGCCCGCGCTCTGGCGAAGAATCGCGACGAGCGCTTCGCAACGGCGCGCGATTTCGCGGCCGCGCTGCAGTCGGCGATCCGGCGCGCGGAGGACCAGACCATCGTGCCGCCGGCGAACCCGCTGAAAAAAGCCGATACCGGCGGCACGGGCTCCGGCGCGCAGCAGTCGAATGCAGGCGTCGCGACCAGCCCGTCGACAGTGACGCAGGAGGTCGAGCTCGTCTACTGGAAGGACATCAAGGACTCGACGGACCCGGAAGAGTTCGAAGCCTTCCTCACGAAGTTTCCCGCCGGCATCTATGCCGACCTCGCGCGCAAGCGCTTGCGCAAGCTGCAGGGCGGCAACACCACGACGCCCGACCAGACGATGCTGAGCGGGATCTCGGCGGGCATCATCGCCGCGCGGAAGGACGAATCCGACGAGGAGGCGACGCGGCTGCGCACGGCCACGCAGCCGGCCGTCGTGGCCGCGCCGGTCGCACCGGCGCCCGTTCCATCGCCCGCGCCAGCTTCCGTCCTGTTGCAGCGCTCGGAGGCGGCGGCAGCCGCCACCGCGGTCGCCGCCGGCGAAGCGAGCTCCCCCGATTCGCAGGCCGACAGCGAACCCGCCTCGGATTTCCCGAGCACGATCACGCTCGCGCATTCCGGGGCCCCGGCGCCCACTGTGGCGCCCGCGCCTTCGCCTGCACCGGCCGTTCAAGCGAAAGCGGCTGCGCTGCGGCCGCGCGCGAAGCCGCCCGCCATTGCGCGCGCCGGTGCGAAGAAGCCGCCCGTTGCCTTGATCGCAGGCGCCGCCGCCGTGGTGCTGGCGGGTGTCGTTGCGTTCTTCGTCCTGGGGCGCAGCTCCAATTCGCCCGATGCGGGCATGGCCGCGTTGCCCGCGGCGTCGTCGGCCGCATCGGCCCCCGGCGAGGGCGCTTCGGAGCCGACGGCCGCCGGC
>DATBPW010000517.1:0-2285 GCA_036561125.1 Ramlibacter sp.
GGCGGATCACGCCGCTCATGAGGATGATCGACGAGATCGTCGCGCGGAAGGTCGGCCCTTCGATGCGGCGCGCGAGATACGTCGTGTAGACCGGGCCGCCCGTGCCGAACAGCGCGCTGAACACGCCGCCCCCCACGCCCGCGGGCACCGACCACCACGCACTCACCGGATGCGGCCGCACGGGCCGCAAGAGGTTCCACAGCGCGTTGAACAGCACGAACACGCCGAGCGCGAGGAGCAGCCAGCGCGGCTCGACGCTCACCAGCAACGTGACGCCCGCGATGATGCCCACGAGCATGCACGGCACGAGCCGCGCGAGTTCCGCGCGTCGCACCAGGCGCCAGTTCAGCGCGCCGACCGCCAGGGTCGCGCCGAAGTCGAGCAGCATCACCAGCGGCACCGCGAACTTCAACGCAACGAAGTGGACGAGGATCGGCACCGCGACGACGGCGGAGCCGAAGCCCGTCAGGCCGAACACGGTGTACGCGAGGAGGATGGCGGAGGCCACGCCCGCCCAGTCGGCCCACGCCACCGACGTCACTGCAACAGGCTCTGGCCGGGCTGCACGCGCGTGAAGCGCACGGGCTCGGTCGTGATCGACAACGCGTCGCCTTGCCGGCGCACGACGGTGTAGCGCGACGCGTCGAGCTCACCCGCCTGCGGGAAGTCCTCCCGGAAATGTGCGCCGCGCGAATCCTCGCGCGCGAGCGCCGCGGCCGTGATGGCCTGGCTCACTTCGACGAGGCTGCGCAGATTGAGCCAGTCGTGCCAGCTCACGTTGAAGCCGCGGTCGTCGCCCGGCACGCCGCTGCGAGCGAGTTCGAGCTGCAGCTCGTGCAAGCGCGATTTCGCACGCTTCAGGCCGTGCGCATCGCGCAGGATGCCCGCGTCGTCCCACATGCAGCCGTACAGCTCCTCGCGGATCGGCTCGATGTTCGCGGGCTTGTTGCGCAGGGGAATCTCGTGCAACCCGATGCTGCGCGCGATCGCGGCGGCGTCCGGCGCGCGCCACGCGCCGTGCTGAGGCACCCATCCAGCCATCGTGTCGCCTGCAATGCCCCCGAAGACGGTGGAGTTCGCCACGCCGTTGCCACCGAGCCGGTTGGCGCCGTGCACGCCGCCGGTGTCTTCGCCCGCGGCGAACAGGCCGTCGATGGCCGTCTTGCCGTCGGGCTCGAACATCACGCCGCCCATCATGTAATGCGCGGTCGGCACCACTTCGACGAGGCCGCCCGCGAGATCGAAGCCGCAGTCGCCGCAGCGCTCGACCATGCCCTTGAATTGCTTGCGCACGTTGTCGGGGCCGAGGTGCGCCATCGAGATGTGCACGCCGCCGTTGGGCGTGGTGCGGCCGGCGCGCATCTCGCTGAAGATCGCGCGCGAGACGACGTCGCGCGTCGCCCGCTCGCCGCGCGCGTCGTAGCGCTCCATGAAGCGCTCGCCCTGGCCGTTGAGCAGCCAGCCGCCCGCGCCGCGCAGGCCTTCTTCGAGCACCGTGCCGGTCATGCGCGTGCCTGTGCCCGCGAGCAGGCCCGTCGGGTGGAACTGCACCATCTCCATGTCGCGCAGTGCCATGCCGGCGCGCAGCGCCATCGCGAGGCCGTCGCAGCTCTTCTCGCCGGAAGGCGTGTGATAGCGGTACATGGTCGGCCCGCCACCGGTGCCGAGCAGCACGGCCTTCGCCTGCACGAACACGTACTCGCCGGTGCGCATGTCGATCATGAGCACGCCCGCGATGCCGCCGCCGCCTTCGGCCGGGATCAATTCGATCGCGCGATGTTCCTCGAGCCGGTCGATGCCGCGCGCCCACACCTGTTCGGCGAGGCGGTTGATGATCTCGATGCCGGTGAGGTCGCCCTTGTGCACCGTGCGGTCGAACGTCTGGCCCGCGAACGCCTTCTGGTGCACCGTGCCATCCGGGTTGCGATCGAAGAAGCAGCCCAGCTCGTTCTCGAGTTCGTGGATGCGCACGACGGCCTGCGTCACCAGCGTCCACGCGAGGTCCTGGTTGGCGAGCCACTTGCTGCCTTCGATGGTGTCCATGAAGTGGCGCTCGATCGAATCGCCCGCCGCGAGCGCAACGTTGTAGCCGCCCTGGACCATGCGCGTGCACCCGCATTTGCCGAGCAGGCCCTTCACCGCGACCGTGATCCTCAGCGACGGCGCGGCCTTGTGCGCATGCAGCGCAGCGAACAGCCCCGCGCCGCCCGATCCGAGGATCAGGACATCCGTCTGCACCGTCCGGAAATTCATGCCTGCACCCCGAGCGAGCGCAGCACCGCATC
>DATBPW010000518.1:0-3351 GCA_036561125.1 Ramlibacter sp.
GATGTTGTTGGCCTGCGTCGCGAAGGCCGCGAGGTCTTCTTGCGCGCGCATGCGCTCGGTGACGTCGCGCAGGATCACCGTATAGAGTTTGCCGTCCTCGGTTTCGAGCTGCGAGATCGACGCTTCGATCGGGAACTCCTCGCCGCTGCGCCGCACGCCCGCGATGACCGCGTTGCGCCCCATGCCGCGCGACGTCACGCCCATCGCGCCGAATTGCGCGAGGTGGCCGCGGTGCGCGGGCCGGAAGCGCGCCGGGATCAGCATGTCCAGGCTGTGGCCCATCACCTGCAGCTGCGGCCAGCCGAAGATGGTTTCGGCGGCGCGGTTGTACAGGATGATGTGCTGGTTGTCGTCGACCGTGATGATCGCGTCCATCGCGGAATCGAGCAGCCCGGCCAGGCGCGCGGCAAGGCGCGCCTGCTCGGACTCGGCGCGCACGCGCTCCGACACGTCGCGCAGCACCACGGTGTACAGCTTGCCCTTGTCGGTCTGCAGCTGCGAGATCGATGCGTCGACCGGGAACTCCTCGCCGCCCTTGCGCAGGCCGAACACGCGCGCGCTGCCGCCCATGCGGCGCGAGCTCACGCCGGTGGCGCTGAACTGGCGCAGCTTCTGTTCATGGGACTTGCCGAAGCGTTCCGGGATCAGCTTCGACAGCGGTTGGCCCGACACCTCCGAGCGCAGCCAGCCGAAGATCCGTTCGGCGGCGGCGTTGAAGATGACGATGTTCTGCGCTTCGTCGACGGTGACGATCGCATCCATCGCCGAATCGAGCAGCCCCGACAGTTGCCCGACGGCGTCGTGCGCGATGACTTCCGAACGGCGAGGCATCGACGGCTCCCTGAAGACCCATACTCGGCCGGAAGGGAAGGCAGGTCAAGCGGCATCACGAATAGCAACGCCGGCATCCGGCGAATTCACCTGCCGCGCCACGTCCTTCACGCACTCGATCGCCAATTGCGCCATCGGCGACGGCGTGCGCCGCGTGAGCACGACGACGCCCATCTCCGAATAGACGTTGGGCAAGTCCGTCACGTCGAGCCGCACCAGCGTCCCCGCCTCGACGTCGGCGCGGCACGCCGCATCCGACGTGCCGATCACGGAATCCGTAGCGACCGCGAGCGAACGCAGCAAGTGCAGGTCGTCGCATTCGAATGCCGGCACCGCGGGCTCCCCGGGCGGCAGGCCGACCAGCCGCTGCAACAGCGATCCGACTTGCGCCGGCATCTTGGTGACGGCCAGCCCGAACTTCCATGCGTCCGCCAGCGTGCAGGGCGCGCCCGCGAGCGGATGGCCCGCGCGCACGAAGAGGTGGCTGGCCTGCCGCCCCAGCGATTCGCTGCGCACGTTCGGGTCGTCGGGCAGGTCGCGCACGTCGGCCACGAAGAACTCGATGTCCTCGGCGAGCAGCCGCTCGTACAGCAGCTTCCAGTTGCTCACCTCCAGCCGCACGCGCACGCCGGGGTACTGCGTGCGCAGGTGCGGGATCACGCGCGGCATGATTGTGGTGGCGGGGAACGGGCCGGCGCCGAACGCGATGTCGCCGAGCTGGCTGTCGCGATAGAGCAGCAGGTCGCGTTCGAGCGAGCGGGCGTCGAACATCAGGCGCCGCGCGCGTTCGACGATGAACTGGCCGGCGGGCGTCGGCTTGACTTCGCCCGTCTCGCGGTCGAACAGGCGCATCCCGAGCTGGCTTTCGAGCATCTGGATGCTGCGGCTGAAGGCCGGCTGGCTCAGGTGCACGCGCTCGGCCGCGCGGGCGAAGTGGCATTCCTCGGCGAGGACGAGGAGGTGGTGCAGGCGCCGCAGGTCGATCACGCGGGCAATGCTGGGCGTGCATTGGGGCGTTGTCAACAATGCAATGGACAGGGCGCCGCCGCCTGCGGTCTGATACGGCACCCCCGAGGAGCCGGCCCATGAGCATCGTGTTGCAGAACGCCCTGATCGTCACGCTGATCCTGGGCTTCGCCTTGATGGAGTTCACCACCCGCCGCTACCAGGCCACGGTGACGGCCGGCGCGAACGACACCAAGCTGGAGCTGCTGATGTTCGTGAGCCTGGTCGCGGTCGCGCAACCGGTCTCGCTGCTCGGCGCCGATGCCCTGTGCAACTGGCTGATGCCGCAGATGCGCGGCAGGTGGTCCGGCCTGCCGTGGTGGGCGATGGCGATCGCGTTCCTGCTGGTGGACGACCTCACGCAGTACCTTTGGCACCGCGCGTCGCACACGCCGCTGCTGTGGCCGCTGCACCGCGCGCACCACTCGGCGAAGTACATGAGCATCCGCATCACGTACCGCAACAACTTCTTCTACTACATGATGATGCCGGGCCTGTGGCTCGCGGGCGTGCTGCTGTTCCTCGGCATGGGCAAGGTCTACGCCGTGTACATCGTGCTCAAGCTGGCCGTGATCATGGGCGCGCACTGCGCGTGGCGCTGGGACGAGCCGCTGTACCGCATCCGCGCGCTGCGGCCGGTGATGTGGGTGCTGGAGCGCACCATCTCCACGCCCGCGACGCACTGGGCGCACCACGCGCTCACCAACGCCGACGGCATCGGCCACTACAAGGGCAACTTCGGCAACCTGCTGTTCTTCTGGGACGTGCTGTTCGGCACGGCGCACATCACGCGCCAGTACCCGGCGAAAGTCGGCCTGCAGGACGACATCCTGTTCGGCGACGAACACTGGGCCGACCAGATGTTCTATCCTCTGTCCCGGTCGCAGCGCGAGCACAGCGCGCTGCGGCCCGGCGGCAAGCCGTACGAGGAAAAACCGGTCGCGATGCCATTGACCCCGACGCCATGAGTTCTCTCGCAGGAAAGACGGTCGCCATCACCGGCGGCTTCGGCGCGCTCGGGCGCGCCGTTGCGCTGGAGGCGATCGAGGCGGGAGCGCGCGTGGCGTTGCTCGGGCGCAGCGCAGCGCCGGCCGATGTGCCGCAAGGCGCGATCGCGCTCGGCAATGTGGACGTCACCGACAGCACCGCGGCCCAAGCCGCATTCGACGAGATCGTGAAGCGCACGGGCTCGCTCGACGGCCTCGTCAACACCGCGGGCGGCTTCGAGTGGGAGACCATCGAGCAGGGCGCGATCGAAACGTGGGACCGCATGTACGAGATGAACGTGCGCACCGCGCTGCAGGCCTGCCGCGCCGCGCTGCCGGCGATGGTCGCGCAGGGCGGTGGGCGCATCGTGAACGTCGGCGCGATGTCCGCCGGGCATGCCGCGAAAGGCATGGGCGCTTATGCGGCGTCCAAGTCGGGCGTCGCGCGCCTGACCGAAGCCATCGCCGAGGAGTACAAGGACCGCGGCATCACGTGCAATGCCGTGCTCCCCAGCATCATCGACACGGC
>DATBPW010000519.1:0-2939 GCA_036561125.1 Ramlibacter sp.
CCGGCACGCGCGTGCACCAGTTCTCGAGCCTGCGCTCGCCCGAAGCGCACGGTGCGATGCGCGACGCGCAGCCCGACCTCGTCGTGATGGCGTACGTCGTGCAGTTCGCGCCGCAATCGCTGCTCACGATCGCGCGGCTGGGTGCGATCCAGTACCACCCTTCGCTGCTGCCGCGCCACCGCGGCCCGTCGGCGATCGGCTGGGCCATCGCGCACGGCGAATCGCACACGGGGCTGACGATCTTCCGTCCCACCGACGGTCTCGACGAAGGCCCGGTGATCCTGCAGAAGTCGTGCGAAATCGGGCCCGACGAAACGCTCGGCGAGCTGTACTTCAACAAGTTGTTCCCGACGGGCGTCGCCGCGCTGCTGGAAGCGGCCGACCTCGTCGCGAGCGGGCGCGCGGTCGAACAGACCCAGGACGAAACGCAGGCCTGCTACGAAGGCTGGATGCACGACGACGAAGCGCAGGTGCACTGGCACCAGCACGTCGACCGCGCGTACGACCTCGTGCGCGCGTGCAACCCGTCGCCGGGTGCGTGGACGTGGTTCAGCGGCGTGAAGGTGCGGATCTACGACGCGCGCAAAGTCGTCGCACGCACGCACGGCGAAGTGCTCGGGCCGCCGGGCACGGTCGCCGCGATCACCGAAGAGGGCATCGCCGTGAATGCGCACGGCGGGCGCCTGGAGATCCTCGTGGTCAGGCCCGAGGGCGGCCCGAAGATGCCGGCGGGCGAGTTCGCGCGGCAGCGCGGCGTGGCGCCGGGGCTGAAGCTCGGCGTTTCGCAGTAGCCGGCGCCGACAGCGCCTGGTCGATCAGCGCGGCGCCCTCCTCCATCAGGAACTGCCGGAACGCTTGCGCCACCGGCGGCAAGCGCTTGCCGCGCCGGTGCACCACATACCAGTTGAGCATCAGCGGCAGCCCCTGCACTTCGAGGATCGTGAGCGCGCCCGCCTGCAGCTCGCGGCTGATCGTGTGCGCGGACAGGAAGCTCAGGCCCATGCCCGCCATCACCGCCTGCTTGATCGTCTCGGTGCTCTTGATCTGCATCGCGATGTTCATCTCGGCCAGGCGCGCGCCGAACGCGTCCTCCATCGAATTCCACGTGTCCGAGCCGCGCTCGCGCACGATGAACGGGTCGCGCAGCACGCGCGCGAGCGGGATCGCCTTCTGCCCCGCGAGCGGATGGTCGGGCCGCGCGACGACGACGTAAGGGTGCGGCGCGAAAGCTTCGGCGTCGGTGTCCGCGTCGGCCGGCGGCCGCACCATGATCGCGAGGTCGGTCGCGTTCTGCGCGAGCTGCTCGAGCAGCTCTTCGCGGTTGCACACGCCGAAGTTCAGCGAGATGCCGCGGTGGCGGCGCGCGAACTCCACCAGCAGGAACGGGAAGAAGTAGTCGCCCGCGCTGATCACGCTGATGTTCAGGCGGCCGCCTTCGACGCCCTTGTATGCGCCGAGCGCATCTTCGGCTTCCTGCACGCTGTCGAGGATCGCGCGCGCCGACTCGAGCATCTGCCGGCCCGCGGCCGTGAGGTGCACCTTCTTGCCGAGCTGCTCGAACAGCGGCAAGCCCGCATGTTGTTCGAGCTTCTTCACCTGCGCGGAGACCGCGGGTTGCGTCAAATGCAGCTCTTCGGCCGCGCGCGAGAAGCTCAGGAGCCGGGCGACCGATTCGAACACTTTCAGCTGGCGAAGCGTGGCGTTGCGCATCCCCGAACGATAACCGATCGTGCATGGAGACGATCAAATACTTTCATTTGTCATTATGGGACGCGCTGCCTACATTGCAGGCATCGAAGGAGCAACGCCATGTCCGCAGTCCTGCAAAACACGATGACCAACGAAGACGACCTGCACCGCCAGGCCTACAACAGCGCGTTCGACGAGCTGGGCCTGGCCTGGCACTGGGACCGCGCCACGTACGCGTGGCTGCCCGACGGTCCCGATCGCGTGCGCACGTATGTCGAGCGCGAGCATCCGCACCTGCTGCGTGCGTACGAGCCCGACTTCCTCGTCGCTGCCGTCGAGAACGCGAGAGCCCGCTGCCAGGCGATGCTGGAAAGCCGTCGCGCCGCGCGCACGCACTGACCCGCTCGTCGCGCATCCAAATGAAAAGCCGGCTCGCGCCGGCTTTTTCACTTGAAAATTTTGCTGCGCCGCATTTCAGGGAAAACCCGAAATCGTTGTCGACGAAGCGGGCAGGCGCCCGACTGCGCAGCGCGACAATTGGAAGCAAAGCGGAGATCAGGGCAAACCCGAATTAATGACCACGGTCAAGAAAATGGGCTGCGCGCAGTTCCAGAATGGACGCCCAGCCGGCAACCATCGGGCCGGTGTGCAGTAGACAAAGCAGGAGACATAGCACCATGACCCAGTCGGTCGACTCAGCGGCGCTCGGCGCCCGCCAGCAAGACCCCAGCCTTTCGGATTCCCCAACCAACGCCTATCGCTGGGGACAACTCGTCCTGGGCATCGTCTGCATGGCGATGATCGCGAACCTCCAGTACGGCTGGACGCTGTTCGTCGCGCCCATGGAATCGAAGAACCACTGGGGCCTCACGGCGATCCAGTTCGCGTTCTCGATCTTCGTGGTCATCGAGACGTGGCTGGTGCCCGTCGAAGGCTGGCTGGTCGACAAGTTCGGCCCGCGTCCGGTCATTGCCGGCGGCGCCATCCTGGCGGGCCTGGCGTGGGTGATGAACTCGTACGCGTCGTCGATCAGCGAGCTGTACGTGGCAGCGGTCGTCGCCGGCCTCGGCGCCGGTGCGGTGTACGGCACCTGCGTGGGCAACGCGCTCAAATGGTTCCCGGACAAGCGCGGCCTGTGCGCCGGATTGACCGCAGCCGGCTTCGGCGCGGGTGCTGCGATCACCATCGCGCCGATCCGGGCGATGATCGAATCGAGCGGCTATCAGCACACCTTCTTCGTCTTCGCCATC
>DATBPW010000520.1:0-2855 GCA_036561125.1 Ramlibacter sp.
GGGTGACGAGGGCCATGGGAGCGGGCGATTATCCGGCCTGCACTGGAGCGCCGCCCCTATCCCGCACGGGATGGCACCGATATAGTGGCCTGTCGATGAGCTTGACGCGAGGAGTGCCAGTGGAACTGCAGATCAACGGCAAGGCGGTGACGGTCGATGCGGAGCCCGAAATGCCGCTGTTGTGGGCGTTGCGCGACCTGCTCGGCATGACGGGAACCAAGTTCGGCTGCGGCGTCGCGGCCTGCGGCACGTGCACCGTGCGCATCGATGGCCAGGCCGCGCGCTCGTGCGTCGTGCCCGTCGGCAGCGTCGTCGGAAAGAAAATACAGACGATCGAAGCGCTCGGCACGCCGGGCCGCCCGCATGCGTTGCAGCAAGCGTGGATCGCCGAACAGGTGCCGCAATGCGGCTATTGCCAGAGCGGAATGTTGATGGCCGCGGCCGCGCTGCTGGAGAAGACGCCGAAGCCGACCGATGCGCAGATCGACGAAGCGATGACGAACATCTGCCGCTGCGGCACGTACCAGCGCGTGCGCGCCGCGATCAAGCGCGCGGCCGGGGTGAAGGCATGAGGCGCCGCACGTGGCTGCTCAGTGCCGCGGGCGCGGCCGGCGCGCTGATCGTCGGCTGGAGCGTGCTGCCCGCGCGTTCGCGCCTGGGCAGCGCGAGCGACATGACGCCCGGTGAAAGCGACGTCGCGCTCAATGGCTGGATCAAGGTTGCGCCGGATGGCACGGTGATCCTTGCGATGCCGCGCAGCGAAATGGGCCAGGGCGTTTACACGGCGCTGCCGATGCTGGCCGCCGAGGAACTGGACGTGCCGCTGTCGGCGATGCGCATCGAACAGGCCAGCGGCGAGAAGATCTACGGCAATGTCGCGAACATGCTCGGCCTGCTGTGGTTCCATCCGCGCAGCGAGGAAGGCGATGACGGATTCGCGCGAGCCGAAGTGAAAGTGTCGCGCTGGATGCTCGGCAAGGTCGCCCGCGAACTCGGCATCAATGCGACCGGCGGGTCCGCCAGCGTCGCCGATGCGTGGACCGTGGTGCGTGAAGCAGCCGCGACGGCACGCGCTTCGCTGCTCGGTGCGGCTTCGCTGCAATGGCGGCTTCCGGTCGAGGAGCTCGGCGCGAAGGACGGCGTGATCTCGCATCCTTCCGGCAAGAGCGCGGGCTACGGCGAGATGGCCAGGTTCGCGTCGGCGACGCCGCCCGGCACGGTGCGCCTCAAGGCGCGCAAGGAGTGGAGGTTGATCGGCACGCCTGCGCCGCGCCTCGATGTCCCGGCGAAGGTCGACGGCACGGCGCGCTTCGGCATGGACGTACGCGTGCCCGGGATGAAATACGCCGTCGTGCGCCTGTGCCCGATGATCGGCGGCGCACCGGCGCGCATCGATGCCGAAGCGGCGCTGCGCATGCCGGGCGCGGAACGCATGGTCAGGCTGCCGGCGTACGCGGGTTCGGGCGCGGGCTTCGCGATCGTGGGGCGCAGCTACTGGCACGCGAAGCGCGCAGCCGATGCGGTCGACGTGGAGTGGGAGCAGCGCCCCGCGGGCGCGCTCGACACGCGCCGCATCCGCGCCGAGCTCGAGCAAGCGGTCGAACACGAGTCCGGCTTCGTGTTCCACCAGGAGGGCGATGTCGATGCGGCGGAGTCGCGCGCTGCGCGCCGCGTCGAAGCGTCGTACGGCGCGCCTTATCTCGCGCACGCCGCGATGGAGCCCATGAACTGCATGGCGCGCGTGGCAGACGGCAAGGTCGAGGTGTGGGTGCCGACCCAGGTTCCCCAGATGTGCCGCGACAAGGCCGCGCAGGTGGCGGGCGTGCGCGCCGACGACGTCACCTTGCATGTGACCCTGCTCGGTGGCGGATTCGGGCGCCGGCTGGAAGTCGACTACGTGGCGTACGCGGTGCGCATCGCGATGGATTGCGCTGGCGCGGCGGTGCAACTCGTCTTCCCGCGCGAGGAGGACATGGCGAATGATTTCTACCGGCCGATGCATGCCGCCAGGTTGACCGCAGCTTTCGACGAGAAAGGCGCAGTCACGTCACTGCGCATCAAGTCCGCCGGCGACGCGATCACGCCGCGCTGGATGGAACGCACGCTGCCGTGGCTCGCCGGGCCTGTCGACACGCCGGACCGCACGACCGATGAAGGGCTGTTCGACCTGCCGTATGCAGTCCCGAACCAGCGCATGGAGCACGTCGCCACGCGAGTGGGCGTGCCTGTCGGCTACTGGCGCTCCGTCGGGCATTCGCATAACGCGTTCTTCTCGGAGTCGTTCGTCGATGAGCTCGCCGCTTCGGCTGGCAAGGATCCCTTGCTGTTCAGGCGGGAGCTGCTGGCCCACGCGCCGCGTTATCTCGCCGTTCTGGATCTTGCAGCGGAGAAGGCCGGCTGGGGCAGCTCGCTTCCCGCGGGGCGCACTCGTGGAATCGCCTTGCATGAATCGTTCGGCACGGTCGTCGCCGAGGTGGTGGAGGTGTCGCTCGAGCGGGGCCAGCCACGCGTGCACCGGGTCGTGTGCGCCGTCGATTGCGGTGTCGCGGTCAACCCCGGCATCGTGGCCCAGCAGATGGAAGGCGCGGTGATCTTCGCGCTGAGCGCTGCCCTGCACGGGCGCATCGACATCGTGGAAGGCGCCGTGCGGCAACGCAACTTCCCCGATTACCCGGTGGTCCGGCTGGCGCACGCGCCGACAGTGGAAACGTGGCTCGTCACGAGCGATCGCGCCCCCAGCGGCATCGGCGAGCCCGGAGTCCCGCCGTTGGCGCCTGCGGTCGCGAATGCGCTGTTCAACCTCACCGGCAAACGGCAGCGGTCGCTCCCGCTGGTGGCCTGACAAAGCTTGAGCC
>DATBPW010000521.1:0-3222 GCA_036561125.1 Ramlibacter sp.
GGCGAACACGTAGCCGGCCGCCAGCAGCAGCAGCGCGTTGCCGCGCAGGATGCGGTACTGGCCGAGCAGCAGGATCGCAGTGACCAGGTCGAAGACGACCATGGCCGATTGGTAGGAGGGCAGGAAACCGGGCTCGGGCGCCAGCGGCAGCTTGGCGTAGGGCGCCGCGAACGCGAAGACGATGGCCGAAATGGCGGCCACCGCGACGGCAGTGCGCTGCTGCTGCGCCGTCGGCCGCAGCGTCGAGACGAACGACGCGTCGAGCTGCCTCACTGTTCTCCCTGCGAATCTAATTTCGCGGGACTATAGACGCGTTTCCCTGCAAGCGGTAGTTCGCGGCGTGCAAAACACGGGGAACGAAAACATTCGTCCCCATGTTTTGGGAGAGTGTGTCATCCCGGCCCTGCGCCGGGGTGACAGGAGTTACGCCGCGCCGCCTCCGAGCACGTCGCCGAACAGCAGCCACTTCTTGCCGTCGAACTTGGACAGCTGTCCCTGTTCGATCGGCGCGTGGTCGGTGGGCGACGTCGATACCGCGATGCCCGGCAGCAGCAGCCCGTGCTTCCAGTTCTTGATGTTCTCGGCCTGCTTGCGGATGTTGTCGCGGCTGTAGTTGCCGTTGCACTGCTTGAGCGTCTGCATCATTAGGTTGGCCGTGATGTATGCATAGATGTTGCTCGCGTCGAGGATGTTGCCGTCCTTGTAGTACTTGCCCATGAAGCCGCGCCATTCGAGCATGGCCTGGTCATCCTTCCACACCGGGTCGCTCTCGTCCTTGTAGTACTGCACGGTGACGATGCCGGCGCTCTTGTCGAGGCCCGCGGGCGTGAGCACGCCGCCCACTGACGCACCGACGTTGTTCACGATGTGCATCGGCGGCTTCCAGCCGGAGTCGTACACGCGCCGGATCGCCTGCGCACTGAACTTCGGCGTGCAGATGTTCACCATCGTGTCGGCGCCCGAGGCCTTCAGCGTGAGGATCTGCGAGTCGACCGTGGCGTCGGTGACTTCGTACGTGGCGCGCGCGACGATCATCTTCGCCTTGTCGCCCTTGAGCACGTTGTCGAAGCCGGCGAGCAGGTCCTTCCCGTAGTCGTCGTTCTGGTACAGGATCGCGATCTTCGCGTTGGGCCGGTTCTTCAGGATGTACTTGGCGTAGATCTCGCCCTCGGTCTCGTAGCTCAGGTTGAAGCCGAACGTCCACGGGAAATTCTTCGGGTCGTTCCACTTCGTCGCGCCGGTCGCGACGTACAGGTGCGGCACCTTCTTGGCGTTGACGTACTTGTGGATCGCGGTGTTCGGCGGCGTGCCCAGCGTCTGGAACAGCGCGTCGACGTTTTCCTGCTCGACGAGGCGGCGCACCTGCTCCACCGTCTTCGGCGGGCTGTAGCCGTCGTCGAGCGAGATCAGGTTGATCTTCGTCCCGTTGATGCCGCCCTCGTCGTTGACCTTGTTGAAGAAGGCCTGGTGCAGCTTGCCGATCGTGCCGTACGCGGACGCGGGCCCGCTGTAGGGCATGGTCTGCCCGAGCTTCACCTCCTTCTTCGCTTGCGCGAACGCCGTGTTGAGGTACGGAGCTGCGATTGCCGCCGCGCCGATCGCGAGAGTCTTGCGTCGATTGGTGTTCATCTGGCTTCCTTTCCTTGGAGGGGCAGTTGCACATCGTTGGTGGCAGCCGTGACTGCGGGCGCGGCCATCCGTTTCGCCTGCAGGCGCAGCCTGAGGATGCGGATCATCCCGGCCACGCCCGAAGGCATGAGATACATGAACGCGATCAGGAACACGCCGTAGATCGCCCACGGTGCGGCCTTGGAGATCTGGTCCGCGACGTTCGGCACGAACTCGATGAACAGCGCGCCGTAGAACGCGCCGGAGATCGACGCGAGCCCGCCGACGACGACGCCGATCAGCAGCGACAGCGACAGGAAGATCGTGAACGAGTCGGGCGACGCGAATTGCACCGCGATGGCGGCGAGGGCGCCCGCGATGCCCGTGAACATCGCGGAGACGCCGAACGTGATCGATTTGTACAGCGCGGTGTTGATGCCCATCGCCTGCGCGGCGATCGGCTGGTCGCGGATCGCGATGAGTGCTCGGCCCACGCGCCCGCGCAGGATGTTCCACCCGGCGAAGAACACGACGAGCACCCAGAACAACGTGAAGAAGTAGAGCCACTGGTCCTGGTTCAAGCCGCTCCACTCGGGCGCGTCGGGCTTGACGATGACGATGCCCATCGAGCCGCCGGTCCAGTGCGCGAGCGCGTTGTGCTTGAGGATCTGCGGCATCGCGGTGCCGAGCGCGAGCGTCGCGACCGCGAGGTACAGGCCTTCGAGCCGCAGCGCGGGCAGGCCGAACAGGAAACCGGCGACGAGGCACACGATGCCCGCGACGGGAATCGTCGCCCAGTACTGCCAGTTGCCCTTGTCCATCAGGACCGCCGCGGTGTACGCGCCGATCGCATAGAACGCGCCGTGCCCGAGCGAGATCTGCCCGTTGAAGCCCGTAAGCATGTTCAGGCCGAGCAGCGCGATCGCATACGTCAGCGCGAGCGTCAACTGGAACACTGTGTAGTTGCCGAACACGAACGGCAGCACGCACGCGAGCGCGAAGAGCGCCAGCAAGCCGCCGATCTGCGTGGAGCTGAGGGTGCGGCGGACCATCGTCATACCCGCGCCACGTGAACGCGGCCGAACAGGCCCGATGGTTTGATCACGAGCACAGCCACGATGATCACCAGCGCGACGGACAGCTTCAGCTCGGTGCCCAGATACACGCCCACGACGTTCTCGATCACGCCGACGAGGAAGCCGCCGAGCACGGCGCCCCACGCGTTGTCGATGCCGCCGAGCAGCGCGCCGGCGAAGGCGTACAGCAGGATGCCGCCCATCATGTTCGGTTCGAGGTAGACGATAGGCGCGACCATGATGCCGGCGATGGCGCCGATCGCCGACGCGAGCCCCCAGCCGAGCGCGAGCATCCAGCTCACGCGCACGCCCACGAGCCGGCTCGATGCCGGGTTCTGCGCTGCGGCGCGCATTGCGAGCCCCAGCGGCGTGAAGCGAAAGAACGCGAACACCAGCGCCAACACGACGAGCGTCACGCACATCGCGCCAAGTTCGTGAGGCCCGATGTAGGTGTTGTCGAACAGCGCGTGTTCGGGGAAGGGGCTGGGGAACGGCTTGATCGTGTACGAGAAGATCCAGCCCGCGACGCTGTTGAAGA
>DATBPW010000522.1:0-3151 GCA_036561125.1 Ramlibacter sp.
CGTCGGGCTGGGCTATCCCGGCGGTGTCGCGATCGTTGCGGTGCTGCTCGCGCTGAGCCTCGGCATCTGGCACTGGTCGCAAGGCACCGTGTCCGTCGAGAGCATCACGACACCCAAGGCCGAGTGGTTCTATTGGGTCACGATCTTGTTTTCGCAGACGCTCGGGACCGCGCTGGGCGATTGGTCGGCAGACACGGATCGAGGCGGCCTGGGGCTGGGGTTCGAAATGGCGGCGCTGATCTTCGGCGTGGGCTTGGCGATCGTGGCTGCAGCGTACTTCTGGACGCGCATCTCCCGCACTGCGCTGTTCTGGGCGGCCTTCGTGCTCACGCGGCCGCTGGGAGCGACGCTCGGTGACTTGCTGGACAAGCCACTGTCGCAAGGCGGATTGAACCTGAGCCGGTTCTACGCATCGGCGCTGCTGCTCGTCTTCATCGCGGTGTGCGTGCGGCTGATTCCGCAGCGCCCCGCCGCGAAAGGCGCGCCGGGCTGAGACGCCGCCAAGCGGCGAGAGCTATAGTCGCGCGGCACTACTTCCCGCTCCGGAACATGTCATCGTCGACGATTCCGGGCACGTTCCGTGTGCTCGTGGTCCGGCCTTCCGAAGTGCGTTGACGCGAACCCGCGGCTCATAATTCGGCCTGGAAATGCGCACACTCCCGAAATTCCCGCCCCGTTCGACTGCGTTGTTGACCGCCCTCTTGCTCGGCGGTGTCGCGCCCTCTGCGGTCTGGGCCCACGGCTTCGTCGGCCAGCGCTTCTTCCCCGCAACCATCGCCACCGACGATCCCTTCGTCGCGGACGAGCTGTCGCTGCCCACGTTCACGACGTCGCGCTTCAATGCCGGCGACGATTCGCCGGCGGGCCGGGAAACGTCGCTCTCTGTCGATTTCTCCAAGCGCATCACGCAGAACTTCGGCCTGGAGTTCGGCTCGGCGCGCGAACGCTTCACGTATGGCAACGCACAGCCCGCAATCAGTGGCCGCGACAACCTCGATGTCGGCGCGAAATACCTGTTCTACAAAAACGAAGCGAGCGAGTCGCTGATGTCCGCCGGCGTGGTGTGGGAAGTGGGCGGCACCGGCAGCAAGTCGGTCGCGGACAGCTTCAGCACGTACACGCCCACGTTCTACTTCGGCAAGGGCTTCGGCAACCTCAAGAGCGATTTCCTGCGGCCCCTCGCGGTCACCGGCACGGTGGGTGTCGCGATGCCCGGGCGCGCGAGCGAGCCGCATACGCTGAAGGTCGGCCTCGCGTTCGAGTACAGCCTGCCCTACCTGCAATCGGCGGTGAAGGACATCGGCTTGGGCGCGCCGTTCAACCGCATGGTGCCCGTTGTGGAGATCGCCGCTGCGAAGCCGATCGATCGTGTCGACGACCGCCGCTGGACCGGCACCGTCAACCCCGGCGTGCTGTGGCCGGGCCGCTTCGTGCAGCTGGGCATCGAAGCGGTCGTGCCGATCAATCGCGCGAGCGGGCACGGCGTGGGAGTGCAGGCGCAATTGCATTTCTTCCTGGACGACCTGTTTCCGCGCACGATCGGCAAGCCTTTGCTGGGCAGCTGATGAAAGCGCTGCGCCTCCTCGCCGCTATCGCCGTCGCGGGCGCGAGCATGGCGGCGCACGCGCATGCGTTCCTCGACCATGCCGACCCGAAGGTCGGCTCCGTCGTCGCGGTTGCGCCCGGCGAGCTGCGCATCTGGTTCACGCAGGAGATCGAGCCGGCGTTCAGCACGATCGAAGTCGTGGATGCCGCGGGCAATCGCGTCGATACGGGCCGCGCTGAAGCCGGCGCGAACGATCGCACGCAGCTGCACGTGGCGTTGAAGAAGCTCGCCCCCGGCACCTACACCGTGAACTGGCGGGTCGCCTCGGTCGACACGCACCCGACGCAAGGCCACTTCACGTTCCGAGTAGGGCCGTAGGCGCGATGGCGCTGCTGCCCTGGTTCCGCACGCTGCACATCGCAGCCACCGTGTTGATCGGCGGCGCGTTCGCATTCGACATCCTGATCCTGCGCCGCTGCGGCGATGCGGCACGCGATCTGTCCGTCACCAACGTTGTCAGTCGCTGGTCAAAACAGCTTTGCCTATGGGGGCTCGCGCTCGCGCTCGTGTCGTGGGCCGGATGGCTGGCGGCTACTGCGACGAGCATGAGCGGCCTGGACTTCTCGCAAGCCGTCACGCCCGACGTGCTCGGGACGCTCCTCGCGCGCACGACCTTCGGGCACGTGTGGTGTGTCCGGCTCGCGCTGTTCGTCGTGCTCGGCATGTTGATGACGACGCGCGCCGGGAAATCGATCGCGTCCGCCTTCGTCGCCGCGGCATTGGTCGCGAGCCTCGCATGGACCGGCCACGCGCTGGGAACGAATCACCTGCACGTCTGGGTGGATGCGGCGCACATGCTCGCGGCCGCCGCATGGGTGGGGATGCTGCCGTTGCTCCTGCTCGTCATGACGCGCGCCGCTGCGCAGGCGGGCACGTGGCGCGACCTCGGCGTGGCTTGCGCGAAGTGCTTCTTCGTGCCGGGCATCGTCGCGGTGATCGTGCTCGCGGCATCGGGCGTCGCCAACACGTCGTGGATGATCGACTCGGTCGCCGACCTGTGGCAGACCGGCTACGGGCGCGTGCTGTCGCTCAAGCTCGCGCTGTTCGCGCTGATGTTGCTGCTCGCGGCCGTGAACCGATTCGTGATCGTGCCGCGCGTGGAGCGCGGTGCGGGCACCTGCGGCTCCCTGCGATCATTGCGTGCCAGCGTGCTGGCTGAATTGCTGCTCGGCGCGGCGGTGATCGCCGTCGTCGCGTGCCTGGGCGTCACGCCGCCCGCGGCGCACGAGCACCAGATGCACGAGCACGAGATGCAGTGACGCTCAGGTGCGGCCGCGCACCGGGAGCAGCGCGCCAGTCACCGGCGATGCATCGTCCGACAGCAGGAACACGATCACCCGCGCCAGCGCGCGCGCGTCGACCCAGCGCGTGAAGTCGCCATCCGGCATCGATTGGCGATTGGCAGCCGTGTCGATGATGCTGGGGAGCACGGCATTGCACGTGATGCCGCGGTCCTTGTACTCCTCGGCGATGGCTTCGGTCAGGCGCGCGACGCCCGACTTGGACGCCGCATAAGCGCCCATGCCTTTCGCGGCATGCCCGGCG
>DATBPW010000523.1:0-6259 GCA_036561125.1 Ramlibacter sp.
ACAGCTGCATCCTGTGGGGGCCGCCCGGCACCGGCAAGACCACCATCGCGCGCCTGATGGCCGATGCGTTCGACGCCCAGTTCATCACCATCAGCGCGGTGCTCGGGGGCGTCAAGGACATCCGCGAGGCGGTGGAGCAGGCGCAGATCGCGCAGGCGCACGGCCGCCGCACGATCGTCTTCGTCGACGAAGTGCACCGGTTCAACAAGAGCCAGCAGGACGCTTTCCTGCCGCATGTGGAGTCGGGCCTGTTCACGTTCATCGGCGCGACCACCGAGAACCCGTCCTTTGAAGTGAACTCCGCCCTGCTGTCGCGCGCTGTGGTCTACGTGCTGCAGCCGCTGACCGAAGACGACTTGAAGCAGATCGTCGCGAAGGCCCAGGCGATCGGCGCCGTGCCGCCGATCGAACAAGCCGCGCTGGACCGGCTGGTCGCTTACGCCGACGGCGATGCGCGCCGGCTCCTCAACACGCTCGAGACGCTCAACGTTGCCGCCACGAAAGAGAAGATCGGCGAGATCACGGATGCATGGCTGCTCAAGGTGCTCGGCGAGCGCATGCGCCGCTACGACAAGGGGGGCGAGCAGTTCTACGACACCATCAGCGCGCTGCACAAGTCGGTGCGCGGCTCGGACCCCGATGCGGCGCTGTACTGGCTGATGCGCATGCTCGACGGCGGCGCGGACCCGCGCTACATGGCGCGCCGCATGGTGCGCATGGCGGTCGAAGACATCGGGCTGGCCGACCCGCGTGCGCTGCGCCTCGCGCTCGATGCCGCGGAAGTGTACGAGCGCCTCGGCTCGCCCGAAGGCGAACTCGCGCTGGCCGAATGCGTCATCTACCTCGCAATGGCGCCGAAGTCGAATGCGGTGTACGCCGCATTCAACGAAGCGAAGGCGTTCATCCGTGCAGACGGCACCCGGCCGGTGCCGATGCACCTTCGCAATGCACCGACGAAGCTGATGAAGGACCTCGACTACGGCAAGGGCTACCGCTACGCGCACGACGAGGCGGGCGGTTTCGCGGCCGGCGAGAAGTACCTGCCCGATGAAATGGTGCCGCAGCAGTTCTACCGGCCCGTCGATCGCGGCCTGGAAATTCGCATCCGCGAGAAGCTCGCCGAACTGCGGCGGCTGGACGAGGAAGCCAAAGGAAAGCCCTAAGCCGAAGCCCAGCGGTGCGCCGCTACAATCGCGCCGGCAAACCCGCCCCGCGCTTCCCTGGCGGGTTTTTTTGCCAACAACAGGCGGAGAACCTCACGATGGATGTCCTGCTGCAACAGATCATCAACGGTCTGATCCTGGGCAGCATGTACGCCCTGGTCGCCCTCGGCTACACCATGGTGTACGGGATCATCAACCTGATCAATTTCGCGCACGGCGACGTGCTGATGGTCGGCGCCCTCACGAGCTGGGCGATCGTCACGACGGCGCAGGACGCGATGCCGGGCATCCCGGGCTGGCTGCTGCTCGCTGTGTCGCTGGTGCTGTCGTGCATCGTGGCGGGCGCGTTGAACTTCGTCATCGAGAAAGTCGCCTACCGTCCGCTGCGCAATTCGCCGAAGCTCGCGCCGCTGATCACCGCCATCGGCATGTCGATCCTGCTGCAGACGCTCGCGATGATGATCTTCAAGCCGAATTACAAGGCTTACCCGACGCTGCTGCCGCCCAAGCCATTCCAGTTCGCGGGCGCGGTGATCACGACGACGCAGATCATGATCCTGGTGGTCACGGCGGTGTCGCTGGCGGTGCTCACCTGGCTCGTGAGCTACACGAAGCTCGGCCGCGCGATGCGCGCCACGTCGGAGAACCCGCGCGTCGCCGCGCTGATGGGCGTCAAGCCCGACACGGTGATTTCCGCCACCTTCGTCATCGGCGCCGTGCTCGCCACGATCGCGGGGGTGATGTGGGCGTCGAACTACGGCACCGTGCAGCACACGATGGGTTTCCTGCCGGGCATCAAGGCGTTCACCGCCGCCGTCTTCGGCGGCATCGGCAACCTGCCGGGTGCCGTCGTCGGCGGCTTGCTCCTCGGGTTGATCGAGTCGATCGGCGCGGGCTACATCGGCGAACTGACCGGCGGCGTGCTCGGCAGCAACTACACCGACATCTTCGCGTTCATCGTGCTGATCGCGATGCTCACGCTGCGGCCGTCGGGCCTGCTCGGCGAACGCGTGGCGGACCGCGCCTGAAGAAGGAAGCACCATGACCGACTTCCTCCATCGCCGCAACAAGTACGTCGTCTATGCGATCTGCGCGCTGGCGCTGCTCCTGTTGCCGCTCGGTCTGCAGTGGGCCGGCAACTTCTGGGTTCGCATCGCCGACATCGCGCTGCTCTACGTGCTGCTCGCACTCGGCTTGAACATCGTCGTCGGTTATGCGGGCCTGCTCGACTTGGGCTACGTCGCGTTCTTCGCGATCGGCGCGTACATGTTCGGCCTGCTCGCGTCGCCCCACCTCACCGACCATTTCGAGTGGATTGCCGCCGAATTCCCCGATGGCCTGCACATGCCGCTGTGGATCTGCATCCCCGCGAGCGCGGCGCTCGCCGGCATCTTCGGCGTGCTCCTCGGCGCGCCCACGCTGAAGCTGCGCGGCGACTACCTCGCGATCGTGACGCTCGGCTTCGGCGAGATCATCCGCGTGTTCCTGAACAACCTGGACCGGCCGGTGAACGTCACCAACGGGCCCAAGGGCATCGGCCAGATCGACGCGATCCACTTCTTCAACGTCAACCTCGGGCACCGGCACACCTATTTCGACTACGACGTCGAGTCGGTCACCAACTACTACTACCTGTTCCTGCTGCTGGTGGTGGTGTCCATCGTGATCTGCCATCGCCTGGAGCTGTCGCGCATCGGCCGTGCGTGGATGGCGATCCGCGAAGACGAGATCGCCGCCAAGGCGATGGGCATCAACACGCGCAACTTGAAGCTGCTCGCGTTCGGCATGGGCGCGACGTTCGGCGGCGTATCGGGCGCGATGTTCGCCGCGTTCCAGGGCTTCGTGTCGCCCGAATCGTTCTCGCTGACCGAATCGATCATGATCGTCTCGATGGTGGTGCTGGGCGGCATCGGGCACCTGCCGGGCGTGGTGCTCGGCGCGCTGTTGCTGTCGATCCTGCCCGAGGCGCTGCGTTGGCTCACCGGTGTATGGGACCTGCAGTCGGTGACGGGCGGCCGGCTGGACGCATCGATCCTGCGCCAGCTATTGATCGCGCTGTCGATGATCATCGTGATGCTGCTGCGCCCGCGCGGCCTGTGGCCGACGCCGGATCACGGCAAGTCGCTGCAGAACGCGCCGAAGTGAGGAAGCGCGAATGGCCGAAACCATCCTTCGCGTGACCGGCGTCTCCAAGCGCTTCGGCGGCCTGCAGGCGCTGTCGGACGTGGGCCTGACCATCGAGCGCGGCCAGGTCTACGGGCTGATCGGTCCCAACGGCGCGGGCAAGACGACGTTCTTCAACGTGATCACGGGCCTGTACACGGCCGACAGCGGCTCGTTCGAACTCGGCGGCAAGCCTTACGTGCCGAGCGCGGTGCACGAAGTGGCGAAGGCCGGCATCGCGCGCACGTTCCAGAACATCCGCCTGTTCGCCGACATGACCGCGCTCGAGAACGTGATGGTCGGCCGGCACATCCGCACGCAGTCGGGCCTGCTGGGCGCGATCTTCCGCACGCGCTCGTTCAACGACGAAGAGGCCGCGATCGCCCAGCGCGCGCGCGAGTTGCTCGATTACGTGGGCATCGCGCGCTACGCGGACTTTCGCGCGCGCACACTGTCGTACGGCGACCAGCGGCGCCTGGAGATCGCGCGTGCGCTGGCCACCGACCCGAAGCTCATCGCACTCGACGAACCGGCCGCGGGCATGAACGCCACCGAGAAGGTGCAGCTGCGCGAGCTGATCGACCGCATCCGCCGCGACGACCGCACCATCCTGCTCATCGAACACGACGTGAAGCTGGTGATGGGCCTGTGCGACCGCGTGACGGTGCTCGACTACGGCAAGCAGATCGCGGAAGGCTCACCGTACGACGTGCAGCGCGACGAGAAGGTGATCGAGGCGTACCTCGGCCACAGCCACAAGAACACGGTCACGGCCGCTGAAGCCGGGGGCGGAGCATGACCAACGTCCTGCTGAAAGTGTCCGGCGTGCGCGTGGCCTACGGCGGCATCCAGGCCGTCAAGGGCGTGGACTTCGAAGTGTGCGAAGGCGAACTCGTGTCGCTGATCGGCTCGAACGGCGCCGGCAAGACGACCACGATGAAGGCGATCACCGGGTCGCTGCCGATCGCCGGCGGCGACATCGAGTACATGGGCCGCAACATCAAGGGCCGCGGGCCGTGGGAACTGGTCAAGGAAGGCCTGGCCATGGTGCCGGAAGGCCGCGGCGTGTTCACGCGCATGACCATCCACGAAAACCTGCAGATGGGCGCGCACATCCGCAGCGACAAGGACGGCATCGCGGCCGACATCGACAAGATCTTCACGATCTTCCCGCGCCTGAAGGAGCGGCGCGACCAGCTCGCGGGCACGCTGTCGGGCGGCGAGCAGCAGATGCTCGCGATGGGGCGCGCGCTCATGAGCCGGCCCAAGCTGCTGCTGATGGACGAGCCGTCGATGGGGCTGTCGCCGATCATGGTCGACAAGATCTTCGAGGTG
Source organism: Ramlibacter sp. (assembly GCA_036561125.1). GTDB lineage: Bacteria > Pseudomonadota > Gammaproteobacteria > Burkholderiales > Burkholderiaceae_C > Ramlibacter. Next base: position 4,662 of record DATBPW010000523.1, read on the forward strand.
GTGCGCGACGTGTACGCGCAAGGCGTCACCGTGCTGCTGGTGGAGCAGAACGCGGCGCGCGCGCTGGAGATCGCCAATCGCGGCTACGTGATGGAGTCGGGCCTGATCACGATGAGCGGCGACGCCAAGTCGATGCTCAGCGACCCGAAGGTGCGCGCCGCCTACCTCGGCGAATAGCTCAATACCGGTACTGCAGCCCGAGGCTGGTCGCGCGCACCGGCCCGACGGGCAGGCGCAGGTCGTAGCTGTCCCATTCGAGGCTGGCCGACAGGCGCGGCGAGAAGTCGTAGCTCACGCCGCCGCCGTACGCGAAACCGAAGCCTTGCTCCGGCCCGCCGTTGCCCATCACAGTGGTGTCGGGCCGCGCGAATCCGGAGCCGACCTTGCCGAACACACCGAGCGAGGGGAGCAGGCTCGGGCGGCCGACGATTCTCACGCTCAGGCCCTGGGAGCGCGTGTCGTGCAGCGGGCCGAAGTTTCGTTCGAGCTTGAGCCCGACGGAGTTGCGCGCGCCCGCGGCACCCAGCGCGTAAGGTGCGTCCTGTGCGTACGCCGCGCTCGTGCCGAACGCGAGACCGAGCACCCCTGCCGATACAGCCTTGCCGACGATTCCCATGATGCGCTCCTGCTTCCCTGCTGCTGCTGCAGAGCCACTCTAGGAAGCGCGAGCCCAGCCGCGTGTCGGACAAACCGCACACGCGCTGTAGGTGCCTCAGCTATTGGCTAATCGACCTTCGCGCCGGAGAGCTTCACAACTTTTTCGTATTTCGCGAGCTCAGCCTTCATGAACCGGCCGAATTCGTCGGGCGTATTCCACACCGGCTCGGCCATCAGGGACCCGAACTTCGCCTTCACATCCGGCGACTGCAGCGCAGCGACGAACGCCGCGTTGTACTTGTTGACGAGGTCGCGCGGCATCCCGGCGGGCCCGACGAGGCCCCACCACGTGTCGATCGCAAAACCCGGGATCGTGTCGGCCACAGGCGGAATGCCGGGCAACATGGGCGAGGGCGTGAGTGTGGTCACCGCCAGCGCCTTCTCCTTGCCCGCTCGGATGTTGGGCGCCGCCGTGGCGAGGTTGTCGAAATTGAAATCCACCTGCCCCGACAGCAGCGCGAGCTGCGCCGGGTTGCCGCCGTTGAACGGGATGTGCACGGCGAAGATGCCCGCGCCGCGCTTGAACATCTCGCCGGCGAGATGGCCCGCGCTGCCGTTGCCGCCGCTGCCGTAATTGAGCTTGCCCGGATTCGCCTTGGCGTACGCGATCAAGTCCTTGAGGCTTTCGATGTGCAGCTGCTGAGCGCGCTGCGCGTTCATCACCAGCACGTTGGGCACGCGCACCATCTGCGTGATCGGCGTGAAGTCCTTCACGGCGTCGTACGGCATCCTCGAGAACAGCCACGGATTGATCGCGTGCGTCGCGACCGCCGAGATGCCGATCGTCGTGCCGTCGGGCGCCGCCTTGGCAATCATGTCCGCGCCGATGTTGCCGCCGCCGCCGGGCTTGTTCTCGATGATCACGGTGCCCAGGGTGTCCTTCACTTTCTCGGCGAGGATGCGGGCGGTGGTGTCGATCGGGCCGCCGGGGGCGTAGGGGA
>DATBPW010000524.1:0-5813 GCA_036561125.1 Ramlibacter sp.
CGTTCTGCACGGCTTGCAGGCCCGAGGACGCGGCTTGCAGCGACTGGCGCGCCACCGTTGCCGACTCCTGCGCCTGCGAGGACACGCCGTTGATTCGCTCGGCCATCGTCAGCACCGACTGGCCCGTCTCGCGGATTTCGCGCAGCTGTTCGGTCGACGCGGCCAGCAGTTCGGTGGAGGTGCTTTCGACCTGCGAGGTGGTCTGCGCCACCCGGGTCGCCGTGTTCTGCACGGCGCCCACCAGCTGGCGCAGTTCTTCCACCGTGTAGTTCACCGAGTCGGCGATGGCGCCGGTGATGTCCTCGGTCACGGTGGCTTCCTGCGTGAGGTCGCCTTCGGCCACCGTCTGCAGTTCGTTCATCAACCGCAAAATGGCCGCCTGGTTCGCGTCGTTGACGCGCTTGGCCTCCTGCTCCTGGCGCTCGGCGTCCAGGCGCTGCTGTTCCGCCACGACCTGGCGCTTGCGCGAGTCCTGCAGCTGCACATAAGCAAGTCCCCAGGCGCAGACGATCGCGAACACCGCGGAGACGAAGAGCGTGGCCAGCGCGGCGACGCCCAGGCCCGTCTCGCCCTGCAGCTTGCCCTGCAGGTCTTCCATCGATTTACGCAGCGGCTCGGAGTCCTGGATGATCGCCGCCTGCGCTTCACGCGCGGAAACGAGGCCCTGCAGGTTGCCCAGGATCGCGCCGGCTTGCGTGCGCGTCTGCTCGTACAGCTTCATCAGCGCGTCGAGGCGCTCGCGCGTCTGCGGGTCCCTGGTGGCCGCGAGGCGCAGCTCGGGGCTGCCGTCCTGCAGGCCCTGCGCGATTTCCTTGAACGAGTTCAAGTCCTTGCCGAGCAGGAACACCGCCTCGGGCGACACGCCTTCCATCGTGAGGAATTCGTTGGCCGACTTGCCGATGCGCTGCGTCAGCATCACGAGCTGGCCCGCCGCGGAGATTTCCGCCGGCGGCGCGTTCTGCTGCAGCTTGAGCGACGAGACGGTCTCGGCGATCTCGAGCAGGTCGGACGACTGGCGGTTGATGGTGCGCAGCGCGCTGCCCACCTGCGTCAGGATCTTCTGCTGGTCCATGACGGTGGACGCGTTCTTCTCGGCGCGAACCACCATCGGCAGGATCTTGTCGACGTCTTCCTGCAGCCCGGGGTTGACGGCCTGCAGGCGCAGCGACTCGTCGCCGGTCTTCAGGCCGCGCACCGTCTTCGACAGCACCTCGGCCGATTCCTTCACGTCGGGGAACGCCTGCGGCGAACCCACCAGGGCCTGCGACACCGACTTGGCAAGGCGCTGCGACTGCATCAGCGAGTTGCCGGTGCCGGCCACCTGCTGCGCGACCTTGTTGGCCTGGTTCACCGCGAAGAACGCCACCGCGGCCAGCACGACCAGCGACAGCAGCAGCAACGTGCCCAGGATGCGCTGGTGGACCACCACCGGCCGGCGGCCCAGCAGCGGCACGGAGATCAGTTCGGCCGCGGGGACGCCGGGCTCCATCTCGTCCGAGATGCTGTCGGTGTCGCCGATCACCGCCGACAGCGGCTGCTCCTCGGAGTCCTGCTGCGTTTCGATCGATCCGGTGGCCATCGGGTCCATCGACCCGTCGGGAGTGGCCAGGCTCAGCGTGCCGCTGGTTTCGCCCTGCGCTTCATCGGATTTCCTGGAGAACAGGGTCTTGAGTTTCTCAACGACGGACATGATGCGTGCCTTCCGGGACAGTCAGTACAGCGCTAGGCGCTGATGCTCAGGAACTGGGGTTGCTGTGCGAGCGCCTGCAGGTTCAATTCCTGCCAGAAAGCGCCGTTCGAATCGGTGTAGCCCGTGCCGAAGAAATCCGGCGCGCCGTCCGGCGGCGGGCTGGAAGTGGAAAACGCGTCCATGTTGCGCAGGCCCGCGAGCCGGTCGACCAGCAAGGCGCAATTGATCTCGAGCGCGGAATTGAGCGCGACCAGCCGCGACTCCGCGTGGCTCGCGTCGGTGCGTTGCGCCGGCGCCTGGCCGCCGACGAAGCTCGCGAGGTCGACGACGCCGAACAGCCCGCCGCGCAGGTTCGCCACGCCGAGGAACCACGACCGCGTGTACGGCACGGGCAGCGTGCTCGAATAGGGGAAGATCTCGCCCGACTGCGCGAGGGGCAGGAGGAACTTGCGGCCGCCGGACTCGACGGCCAGCCACGACGCCTGCACGCCCTCCGCGCGCGCGGCCTGCAGCCGGCTCGCGAGGCGGGCCTGGAGTTCTCGGAGCGCTTCGCGGTTGGCCATGGGGTGGGGGACTGCGAGACGGGGGTGGCCTTAGCCGAGCGCCTTGATCTTGGCCATCAGCTCGTCGACGTCGATCGGCTTGGTGATGTAGTCGCGCGCGCCCTGGCGCATGCCCCACACGCGATCGGTCTCCTGGTTCTTGCTGGTGCACATGATGATCGGCACGTCGGCATAGAGCGGGTCGCGCGTGATCGCGCGCGTGAGCTGGAAGCCGTTCTGCCCCGGCATCACCACGTCCATCAGGATCAGGTCGGGCTTTTCCTCGGCCAGCTTCCTGAACGTGTCGTCGGCGTTCTCGGCCGTCTTGACCGCGAAGCCGTTCTTTTGCAGCAGGTCGGTCATGAACATCAGCTCCGTCTTGGAATCGTCCACGACGAGCACCTTGTTGATTGCCATCACATAGCTCCTTGTTGTGCGCCGAACTGCTGGACTGTCTGCAGCAGCTGGTCCTTGGTGAACGGCTTCGTCAGGTAATCCTGCGAGCCGACCATGCGGCCGCGGGCCTTGTCGAACACGCCGTCCTTCGATGAAAGCATCACCACCGGCACGCCGGCGAACTTCGCGTTGCGCTTGATGATGGCGCAGGTCTGGTAGCCGTCCAGCCGCGGCATCAGGATGTCGCAGAAGATCAGGTTCGGCTGGTAGTCGTTGACCTTGGCGAGGGCGTCGAAGCCGTCCTCGGCGAGCAGCACGTCGTGGCCGCCCTGCTTCAGGAAGATCTCGGCGCTGCGCCGGATCGTATTGCTGTCGTCGATCACCAGCACCTTCAGGCCGGTCGTGCTCACTGGACGCTGCTCCTCATATTTGTAACTGCACCGGTGGCGGCATCATCCCAACGCAATACCATCAGGCGCTCGACCGCCTAGATCTGCACCATCTCGAAATCTTCCTTGCGCGCACCGCACTCGGGACATGTCCAGTTCATCGGGATTTCGGACCAGGGAGTCCCCGGTGCGATGCCGTGGTCGGGCGCCCCGGCGGCCTCGTCGTAGATCCACCCGCAAATCAGGCACATCCAGGTTTTGGTGCTCGTCTCTGTCGTCACAGCTTAAAGGGCCTTCGAATAGAATGCAACGATTGTATCGGTGGCGTTCCGCCGCCCCGCCCGCCGGACGCCCGCCGCTGGAACAATCGGGCCTATGACAAACCCCAACCTCGCCGACGACGATGCGGCCGGTTCCCAACCGGCGCAGGACACCGATCCCGCATGCGTGATCGTCTTCAACGCGAGCGACCCGAGCGGCGCCGGCGGCATCGCGGCCGACATCGCCGCGATCGCCTCGGTCGGTGCGCACGCGCTGCCCGTCGTCACAGGTGCTTACGCGCGCGACACGGCCGAGACGTTCGATCATTTCGCGTTCGACGAGGACGCCGTCGCCGAGCAGGCACGCGCGATCCTCGAGGACGTGACCGCGCAGGTGTTCAAGGTCGGCTTCGCCGGCTCGCCCGAAGCGATCAGCGCGATCGCGGAGATCGCCGCCGACTACGCCGACGTGCCCGTCATTGCATACATGCCGAACCTCGCGTGGTGGGACGAATCGTCGATCGATTTGTATCTCGACGCTTTTCGCGAATTGATGCTTCCCCAGACAACCGTGTTGGTGGGAAACCACAGCACGCTGTGGCGCTGGCTGCTGCCCGAGTGGAGCGGCGAGCGCGCACCGACTGCGCGCGACATCGCGCGCGCGGCCGGCGAGATGGGTGTGCCCTATACGCTCGTCACCGGCATCGTGCTGCCCGACCAATACATCGACAACGTGCTCGCGACACCGCAAGCCGTGATGGCGAGCGAGAAGTTCGAGCGCTTCGAAGCGACGTTCTCCGGCGCGGGCGACACGCTGTCGGCCGCATTGGCCGCGCTCGTCGCGAGCGGCGGCGACCTCGCCAACGCAGCGACCGAAGCTCTCTCTTACCTCGACCGTTGCCTCGATGCCGGCTTCCGCCCGGGCATGGGCAACGTCGTGCCCGATCGCCTGTTCTGGGCGCAGCCCGAAGGCGAGGAGCCGGGCGAGCTGACGCAGGAAGAAGCGGCGGCGTTGCAGGTGATCGACATGCCCGCCCCGGAAACGAAACATTGAAGCGATGGACAAGAACGAAGCTTTGTTCGAGCGCGCGAAGGCGCTGATCCCCGGCGGCGTGAACTCGCCGGTGCGCGCATTCCGCGCGGTGGGCGGCACGCCGCGCTTCGTCGCGCGCGCCCAGGGGCCGTACTTCTGGGACGCGAACGGCACGCGTTACATCGATTACATCGGCTCGTGGGGGCCGATGATCCTCGGCCATGGGAATCCCGCCGTCCTGGAAGCGGTGGAGAAAGCGGTGCGCGAAGGCTTTTCGTTCGGCGCGCCGACCGAGCGCGAGATCGAGCTCGCGGAAGAAATCGCGCGGCACGTGCCGTCGGTGGAGATGGTGCGGCTCGTGAGCTCGGGCACCGAAGCCGCGATGAGCGCGATCCGCCTGGCGCGCGGCGCGACGGGCCGCTCGAAGATCATCAAGTTCGAAGGCTGTTACCACGGCCACGCCGACGCGCTGCTGGTGAAGGCCGGCTCGGGCCTCGCCACGTTCGGCAACCCGACCAGCGCGGGCGTGCCGCCCGAAGTGGTGCAGCACACGATCGTGCTCGAGTACAACAACGTGCGGCAGCTCGAAGAGGCATTCGTGCTGCATGGCCGCGACCTCGCGTGCGTGATCATCGAGCCGATCGCCGGCAACATGAATTTCGTGCGCGCGCAGTTGCCGTTCATGCAGCGTGCACGCGAGCTGTGCACGCAAGACGGCGCGCTGCTCGTGCTCGACGAAGTGATGACCGGGTTCCGCGTTGCCCTCGGCGGTGCGCAGTCCGTGTACGCCAGGCAGCTGCCCGGCTTCGCGCCGGACCTCACGGTACTCGGCAAGGTGATCGGCGGCGGCATGCCGCTCGCGGCGTTCGGCGGCCCGCGCGCCGTGATGGAACAACTCGCGCCGCTGGGGCCCGTCTACCAGGCCGGCACGCTGTCGGGGAATCCGGTGGCCACCGCGTGCGGGCTCGCGACTTTGCAACAAATCTCCCGCGCGGGATTTTTCGACACCCTCACCGCGAAAACCGCAACACTCGTCGCGGGACTGAAGGCCGCGGCGCACGATTGCGGCGTGCCTTTCAGCGCCGATTGCGAGGGCGGGATGTTCGGCTTCTTCCTGCTGCCGCAATTGCCGCAGAACTATTCGCAGGTCATGGTGAGCGACCCGAAGCGGTTCAATACGCTGTTCCACGGCCTGCTCGATCGCGGCGTGTACATCGCGCCGGCGCTGTACGAAGCCGGGTTCGTGAGCGCGGCGCATTCGGAGGCGGACATCGCACAGACGATCGCCGCGGCGCGCGAGGTGTTCGTGGCGATGCGCAGATGAACCGCCATTTCGTTTGCTGACATAGCGCCGGGTCCACGGACGCCGGGTACCCCGATCACTCCATGTCCTCCGCCGTCGTTGCCTGAACGGCAACGACGAGCTCCTCCTTTACTTCCGTGATCGGGGTACCCGGCATCCGTGGACTGGGCACTCTCGTTGCACATCACTCGTTGATCACA
>DATBPW010000525.1:0-3908 GCA_036561125.1 Ramlibacter sp.
CTCGACGGCAAGCGGCCGGCGCGCATCATCAATCCCGAAGCCTGGGGCGATTACGCCAGGCGCTTCGAGCGGACGTTCGGGTTTACGCCGGGATAGTTGCTCCAGGGCAATTGCCAAGGCGGGCACTGGCACATCGAGTCCGATGGCTGCGGCTTGCTCGATTTCCGCTGCGTGCAGGGAAGACGCCGGCGAGCACGGGGCTCGCCGGCGTCGCACGCTTCACGGCCCGTATTTGGGGGCCGGCGTCTGGTTGAAGTCGTTTTCGTCCGCGACGCAGGTGAAGTTCGCCGCGTTGCTGGCGCTGCCGCTTCCATTGTACTTGGCGACTTTGGGGTAGACGCAAAGCGGCCGGGTCATCTGGACTGCAGGCGGCGTATCATTGACGAACTTGGTGGCGGTGATCGTCTCCGGCGCCACGCCTTTTTCCACCCAGTTCAGGAGCGGGGTAAGGGCGTCGAAGGTGTTGGGTCCGGGCCCGCCGGAGCAGTGGTACATGCCGGGCACCATGAAGAGGCGATAGAACGACTGCGCCTTCTTCACCGCGGTGGCGCCGGCGCCCTGCGCCGCGACGATCGCGTCGTAGTGGTTGATCGATTCCTGCGGCGTGATGAGCGGGTCGGCCCAGCCGTGGTACAGGATGAACTTGTGGCCGTGGTTGCGGAACGTCGCGAGGTTCGTGCTGTTCGCGTTCAGGTTCGCGGCGAGCACGGAATCCAGCGTCGCCATGCCGCTGTCGTAGTCGAACATCGAGTAGACGAATGTGGGGCCGAACACCCACTTGAAGAGAGAGCCGAACGGCGTCTCGGGCTGCGTGCCGATGCCGACCCAGCCGAACTGGCCATCGGCCTCGCCGCCCTTCACGCCACCGGGCAGGATGCGGTGGCCCGTCCTCGGGTCGACGGGGCCCGAGTAGATCGCGCGCGCGGCGGCCACCTGGTCCGCTGTCAGGCACGTGCCGTCGGGAGCGCCGGTGCATTGCATCACGGCCGGGTCCCAGTCGCAGGTGCGCGGGTCGGTGAGGAACGGGTCGCTCGCGAGGCCGCCGCTTTTCACGGCGCAGGCGGCCAGGATCGAGCTGACCATCGCCTGGGTCTGTCCCGTGGACGTGAACAGCGACTGCGGCGTCTTGTGCATGGCCGCGTAATTCCACAGCACGCCGACGTGGCCGTGGGTGCGGTTGCCCGCGGGGTCGCCACCGAGGATGCCGTCGTAGTCGTCGGGGAAGCGCTGCGCGGACATCAGCGCTTGCTGGCCACCCGTGGAGCAACCGTTGAAATACGACCAACGCGGCTGCCGGCCGTAGAAGGACTGGATCAACTGTTTCGACGTGGTCGTCATCAGGTGCGTGGCGCGCCAGCCGAAGTCGATCCACTTTTCCGGGTGGCCGATGAGCGCGTCGCCGTCGTTGTTCGACGAGGGCGCGGTGCCCATGTCGGTGGTCGCTACCGCGAAGCCCTGCTGCAAGCCGGCGATCATCGCGGGCACGCCGAGCGCGACCGTGCCCGCGTAGCCGCCGTTGCCGACGCCTTCGAAGCGGCGGTTCCACGTGGACGTGGGCATCCACAGTTCGACGTTGATGAACGAATCGGACGTGGGCGTGAGCACGGCGCTCACCTTGCAGAACGACGGCACGTTGGTGTACGTGACGCCGTCGGGCGCGGTGAACGACGGGCCCGGCACGGTCACGGCCGCGGTCACCGTCGTGCCCGTGAGCGCGAGTTTCACGACGAGGTTCTCGCAGGGTCCGGCCCACGCCGGAAGTGCGAACGCGAGCAGCGCCGCCAGCGCCGCGGACCAACGAGCGACCATGATCTTCTCCCGGTTTGCGAAACCGCCAGTCTGCCGCTGGCACAGCAGCGGGCAGCGTAGGACCAGTGCTTGTCGTGCGGCCCGACGCTGCTCTTCAGCGCGTGTGCACCTGCGCGGGCAGCTGGAACGCCGCCGGTTCGCTCGGCCGTGTGGCGTAGTCGACGCCGCTCAGGCCCGCGAGCACCAGCCAGAAGCCGAAGGCGACCACGGCGACGATCCGGACCATGGCCGACGCATCGACCAGCCGCATGAACAGCGCCATCACGATCGCCGACTTCACCGCCGCAATCGCGATGCCGGCGATCACGTTGCCGGTGCCCAGCGGGAGGTACGCGCTGCCCAGGCTCGCGAGCATCAGCACGATCAGCGCCGCCCATGCGAGCGCGAGGCGGCGGACGTGGCGGCGGAATCCGGGCGCGTTCATGAATGTCGCAGCACGAGGTAAATCAGCGGGTACAGGAAGATCCACACGATGTCGACGAAGTGCCAGTACAGCGCGGCGGCCTCGATGCGGTTCGGCCGCGCCCATGCTTTCATGCGCGACGCGCCCGACGCGAACGTCGAGACGATGCCCACGCCGACGATGACGTGGATCGAATGCAGGCCGGTCATCACGAAGTACAGCCAGAAGAACAGCGCGGCGCCGGGCACATCCGCCAACGCGAAGCCGCGGCCGGGCACGAGGTGCTCGGTCCATTCCTCGTGGTACTCGAAGCCCTTCACCGCGAGGAACGTGACGCCGAGCACCGCTGTCAGCCACAGCAGTCGCCCGGCCCAGCGTCGTGCGGGCTGGTGCTGCGCACACGCGACGGCGGCCGCGATGATGGCGCTGCTCGTGAGCAGGATCGCCGTGTTGATCGTGCCGAGCACGACATGCGTATGCCGCCCTGCCTGCGCGAAGCCGTGCGGCCAGTGCGTGCGGCCATAGAGGTAGGCCATGAACAGGCCGCCGAAGAACAGCACTTCGCTCGCGAGGAACACCCACATGCCCAGGCGCCCGACCTCCGCCGGCAGCGGCGCGTCTTCCGCACCGGGGCCGCGCGGGTCGAGGATCGGCAGCACGTCGGTGCTCATGTCTGCGTGGCTTCCGGGTGCACCGGGTCGTAGTCGTACGGGTGATCGGGCAGTCGCGGCAAGCGATCGAAGTTGTGCTTGGGCGGCGGCGACGACGTGCGCCATTCCAGGCCCGATGCATTGAACGGGTTGTCGGGCGCCTTCGCGCCGCGCCGCAGCGACCAGCCGAGGTAGAAGATCGGCAGCAGGTAACCGATGGCGAGCACGGCCGCGCCGCCGCTGGACATCATGTGCAGCACCTGGAACTCGGGCGGATAGGTGTGGTAGCGCCGCGGCATGCCTTCGACGCCGAGGATGTACTGCGGGAAGAACGTCGCGTTGAAGCCGATGAAGATGATCACGGCCGCGATGCGCGCCCAGGTGTCGGGGTACATGCGGCCCGTCGCCTTGGGCCACCAGAAGTGCAGCGCGCCGAAGTACGCCATCACCGAGCCGCCGACCATGATGTAGTGGAAGTGCGCGACGACGAAGTAGGTGTCCGTGAGATGGACATCGAGCGGCAGCAGCGCGAGGAACAATCCCGTGAGCCCGCCGACGGTGAACAGGCCGACGAAGCCCAGCGCGTAGAGCATCGGCGCGTCGAAAAGGATCGAGCCCTTGTACAAGGTCGCCGTCCAGTTGAACACCTTGATCGCCGACGGCACGGCCACCATGAAACTGAGCAGCGAGAACACCATGCTCGCCGCGATCGATTGCCCGCTCACGAACATGTGGTGGCCCCACACGAGGAAGCCGATGCCGCCGATCGCGAGGATGCAATACGCCATGAAGCGGTAGCCGAAGATCCGCTTGCGCGCGAAGCACGGGATGATCTCGCTGGCCACGCCCATCGCCGGCAGCACCATGATGTAGACGGCCGGGTGCGAATAGAACCAGAACAGGTGCTGGAACAGCAGCGGGTCGCCGCCATAGGCGGGGTCGAACACGCCGATCTGCCAGATGCGCTCGGCCGCGACCAGCAGCGTGGTGATCGCGAGCACCGGCGTCGCCAGCACGAGGATGATGCTGGTCGCGTAGATCGCCCA
>DATBPW010000526.1:0-3735 GCA_036561125.1 Ramlibacter sp.
GCCGTCAGCACGGAATGGAATATTCCCGGTGGGTGCGGGCTGCCGCCACGCGCAGCCGGGCGAGACCTTCGGTTCATCCAACCCTTGAACCGGAGGTATTGCCGTGGAATTCCTGTCTGCTTCCTGGTGGTCTGCATTGGCGGCCATCGTCGTGATCGACCTCGTGCTGGCCGGCGACAACGCGATCGTCATCGCACTGGCCGCACGCAAGCTGCCGGCCCACCTGCGCGGCAGGGCCATCGTCTGGGGCACCGTGGGAGCGATCCTCGCCCGCGTGCTGATGACACTCGGCGTCGTTTGGCTGCTGCGCATCCCCGGCCTGCTGCTGCTCGGGGGGCTCGCGCTCCTGTGGATCGCCTACCGCTTGCTCGCCGACACCGACACGCGTCCCGGCACGGCTGCCGGGACACCCACATTCTGGGGCGCGATGAAGACGATCGTCGTGGCCGATGCGCTCATGGGCATCGACAACGTGCTCGGTGTCGCCGGCGCCGCGCACGGGGAGTTCGGCCTGGTCGCGACAGGCCTCGCCCTGAGCGTTCCCATCGTCGTGGCCGGCAGCACGCTGGTGTTGCGACTGATCGAGCGCTTCGCCTTCGTCCTGCATCTCGGCGCCGCGGTGCTTGCGTACACGGCGGCGGCGATGATCGTGCACGAGCCGCTGCTGCACGTCCTGTTCGCCGAACGCGTGTGGGCGTGGCTCGCCTGCGCCGCAGCGGTCGCGGGCGTCCTCGCCGCCGGCGAATGGCGCCGCCGCGGTGCTATGCTGCGCCGGTGATCAAGCTGCTGGTCAAGTGGGTGTTGCTCGCGTCGGCGCTGCTGTTCGTGGCCTACGTCTACGAAGGCGTGGTCGTGCACACGTTCGGCTCGGCGATGATCGCGGCGTTCGTCATCGGGTTGCTCAACACGGTCGTGCGGCCGGTACTGGTGATCCTCACGCTGCCCGTCACCGTGCTCACGGTGGGCCTGTTCATCTTCGTCATCAACGCGCTGATGTTCTGGCTGGCCGCGAAGCTGCTGCAAGGTTTCGAGGTGCGCAGCTTCGTCGCGGCGCTCATCGGCTCGCTGCTGTACTCGGTGCTCGGGATCGTGATCGACTCAGCGCTGGAGTCGGTCTTCTCGAAGAAGTGACTGCATCTCGCGCGCCCGCGCGTCGATGATCGATGCCTCGATGTTGTCGCGCGGCCCGCTGCCGTGCAGCGTGAGTTCCTGCGCGGCGCGGAAGCGGTCGAGCGCGCCTTGCCAATCGAGCTGCGCCGCGCGCGCTTCCGCCTCAGCGCGGATCGAGCGCAAGGTCTGGCCCTGCGCTGCGAAAGCTTGCGCCATCAGTTGCCACACCAGCGCGTCCTTCGGGTGCAGCGTGACCCATGTCTGCAATTTGTCGCTGGCGGCGGCGGCTTGCCCGTCGCGCATGCGCGCTTCGGACGACAGCACCAGCTCCGGCCTTCCGGGAGCGGGCGCGAGCGCCTCGGCGGGTTTCGGGTCGCCGGCCTGGAACGCGACTTCCGCGGCGAGCAGGTGCGCCTGCCGCGCGGCTTCCGGATTGGACTCGGTGATCTTCGCCAGGCGCGCGACCAGCGCCTGCGCCTGCTTGAAGTCGCGCAGCTTCGCGCAGGCAAGCGCGCCGGCGTAAAGCGCGCCCGCTTCCTTCGCGCGATTCGCCGGGTCGGCCTGCAATGCCTCCGGCGCGATGAAGCTGCGCAGCACGTCGACGCCGGGGTCCGACAGGACGCGCGCGCGCCCGGCGATCATCAGGTGCACCATGTCGGGCGGGCGCGGCGGCTCGGGCGGCATCAGCTGGTAGCGCTGCTGGATCTCCGCGATGCGCTCGGTGGTCATCGGGTGCGTGCGCAGGTACGGGTAGTTGCCGTTGTCGTTCAGCCGCGCGGCCTGCTGCAGCTTCTCGAACATCGTCATGAATCCCTGCGGGCTGTAGCCGGCTTCCACGGCCACCTGCATGCCGATGCGGTCGGCCTCGCGCTCCATGTCGCGCGTGAAGTTGACCTGGTTCTGCGCAGCGAGCGCCTGCCCGCCGACGATCGCCGCCTGCGCGGCGTCGCTGCTGCGGCCCGCTGCCAGTGCGCCCAGCAGCATCGCGGCCAGGATCAGCGGCATCTGCTGGCTGTCCTTGGCCATCATGCGCGAGATGTGCCGCTGCGTGATGTGCGTCAGCTCGTGTCCCAGCACCCCGGCGACCTCGTCGGCGCTCGACGTGACGCTGAGCAGGCCGAGGTTCAGTCCCATGTAGCCGCCGGGCAGCGCGAATGCGTTGATCTCGCGGTCCTTGCCGACCAGCACCTGCCAAGCGAAGCGCTGGTCGAGATCGGCGCCCAGGTCGCCGCGCGCGCGCGCCGCGGCGAGCAGGCGCGTCCAGATGGTCAGCACGTACTCGTCGATCACCGGGTCCTCGATGTAATCGGGATCGCGGTACAGCTCGCGCGCGACCTGCTGGCCCAGGCGCCGCTCCGCCGACACGCTCAATTCGCCGTTGCCGCCCAGCGAGGGCAGCTGCGCATGCGCGGGCGCGCACGCCATCGCACCCGCGAGCACGATGCAAGCGAAGCGCGACAACAGCGAAGGCTTGCGAATCAAAACGAGTCCAGCGGCGCGAAGCCCACCACGTCCGCAGTCTGCGGGTCGATGAAGGCGGTCCAGGCGATCTTGCGCGAAATCATCGGAAGGTAGGAGGTGTGCGGCGCATCGCGCCCGATGCGCCGCAGCGCGGCGTCGATCCGGCCCGCTTCCGAAGGCAGCTTGCGCTTCAATGCCTCGACCGGCTGCGCCGCCTGCAGGATGCGCGGGCGCGCCGCATCATACGTCTGCCACAGGTCCGGGCGCGCCGCAGCCTGCACGCCCTGCAGCGCTTGCAGCGTAACGTCGACTTTTTCCTGCGGATTGCGAAACGGACGCACCGCGAGCAGCGTCGGCCCGTGCCAGGGTTCGGCGTCGATGCCCGCAGGCACGAGCGGCAGGAGCTCTTCCGGGATGTCCACCGCGTGCACGACGCGCAGGCGGTCGAATTCGAACACCAGGTGCACGGGCCGCGCGACCGCCACGGTCCACAGCCCGTAGGCCAGCGCCGCGATCTGCACGCACGCGACAAAAGTCAGGTCGACGGCCAGTTCGCGCCGCGATTTCTTGCGGTTGAACACCGTGAGCGTGATCAGCGGGCCGAGGATCACGTCCACCGTGATGACGATGAGGAAGAGGTCCCGGCCGCCGGAGACTTCGCGGTAGGGATACGGATACCAGATGGCGAACACGAGCAGGGCCGCCAGCGCGGCGATGCAGACGCTGATGCCCAGATGGATTCCCGCGGCCCTGAATCGTTCCTTCGCGATCACCATGGTCGTATCATGCCCGACGAAGATGAACCCGCCGTAAATCCCATGAGCTCCCTCACGCATTTCGACGCCCAGGGCCAGGCGCACATGGTCGATGTGGCCGGCAAGGCGGCGACCCACCGCGTCGCTGTGGCAAGCGGGCGCATCGTGATGAATCCGGCGACGCTGGCTCTCGTCGAATCCGGCACGGCGAAAAAGGGCGACGTGCTGGGCGTCGCGCGCATCGCCGGCATCCAGGCGGCGAAGAAGACGAGCGAGCTCATCCCGCTGTGCCATCCGCTGGCACTCACGCGCGTCGCCGTGGATTTCGAGCTGATGCGCGATGCGAACGCGGTGGAATGCACGGCGACGGTCGAAACCGTCGGCCCGACCGGGGTCGAGATGGAGGCAT
>DATBPW010000527.1:0-17746 GCA_036561125.1 Ramlibacter sp.
CTCGGTCTTCGGGTCCTTGGCCGTCTGCGCCATGCCGGGATTGATCTGCACATTGGCATACAGGCGGTGCACGAGCTTCTCGGCGGTTTCGTAGCCGGCGTCGAGGTGCACCGCGCCGATGATCGCCTCGAGCGTGTCCGCGAGGATCGACGGCCGCTTGGGGCCGCCGGATTTCGCTTCGCCTTCGCCCAGGCGCACCAGCTCGGGCAGCTTCAGCTCCAGCGCGATGCGGTGCAGGGTGTCCTGCTTGACCAGGTTCGCGCGCACGCGCGACAGGTCACCTTCCGGCAGCGAGCCGAGGCGCTCGAACAGCAGGCTGGCCACGGCGAGGTTCAGGACCGAGTCACCGAGGAACTCCAGCCGCTCGTTGTGGGCGGCCGAAAAGCTGCGATGCGTGAGTGCGCGGTCGAGCAGGTGCGGGTCGCGGAAGCGGTGCTGCAGCCTCTCCTGCAGTGCGGCGACGCCGTCCACGCCCGCGCGTCTCAGTGCGACTGGCCGGCGTACTTGATCAACAGGTACGCGGGGCCGAACAGGTGGATCTGCTTGTCGTATGCGAACTTCACGACCACCTTGTCGCCGTCCTTGGAGATGTCGATGTCCTTCGGCGTCACCGAATGGATGTCGTCGATGTCCGCGGCCTTTTCGTAGATCTGCCGGACCTCGATCACGGTGTTGCCCGCCGACGCCTTCTGCACCGCTTTCAGGATCGCCTGGTATTCGACGACCGTCGGGAACACCTGCGCGCCGACGACGCCGACGCACGCGAGCACGCCGACGACGAAGATCAGCCCGATGAACGAGATGCCCGACTGCCGGCTCCTCTGTTGCAGATTCATCAATACTCCTCAAGCCTTGCCGGTTATTGGAACGATCCGATGCGCCTGAAGCTGCCGAAATTCATCCAGATGAAGAAGGCCTTGCCGACGATGTTCTGGTCCGGCACGAATCCCCAGTAGCGCGAGTCGAGCGAGTTGTCCCGGTTGTCGCCCATCATGAAATACTGCCCGGGCGGCACCTTGCAGACCACGCCTTCGACACTGTAACGGCAATTGTCGCGATTGGGAAAGTTCTCGGCGGCGTAGATGCCCGCCGGCCGGTTGTCGTCGTTCAGGATGCCGTGGCGCTTCGTCCCGAGGACCTCTTCGTACTGCTTGAAGTACTGCATCGTGTCCTCGTCGAAGAAATCGGGCACCGCCTGCTTGCTCACAAGCTGCCCGTTGATCGTGAGGCGCTTGTTCAAGTAGGCGACCTCGTCGCCCGGCAGGCCGACGACGCGCTTGATGTAATCGAGACTCGGTTTGGGCGGATAGCGGAACACCACCACGTCGCCGCGCTGCAGCGGCGTGCCGTCGGTGATCTTGGTGTTCACCACCGGGAGGCGAATGCCGTAGGTGTACTTGTTCACGAGGATCAGGTCGCCCACGAGCAGCGTCGGGATCATCGAACCTGACGGGATCTTGAACGGCTCGAACAGGAACGAGCGCAGGACGAACACCGCGAGGATCACCGGGAACAGGCCGGCGGTCCAGTCCAGCCACCACGGCTGCATCAGGAGCTTCTGGCGCGCCTGCGCGACGTCGCCGTCCACTTGCGTGATGCCCTTGGCGGTGAGTTCGGCACGGCGCGAGGCGGCGCGCGCTTCGATCGCGGCCGCGGCTTCGCGCCGGCGCGGCAGGAAGTAGAAGCGCTCGGCGATCCAGTAGACGCCCGTCACGACGGTGGCGACGAACAGCAGGAGCGCGAAGTTGCCCTCGAGCAGGCCGAAGTACCAGGCCCCCGCGTAGGCGACGAATCCGGCGAGGATCGCGGCGGTGATGGCGGGCATCGCTTTACTCCTCGACCTGCAGGATCGCGAGGAACGCTTCCTGGGGGACTTCCACCGAGCCGATCTGCTTCATTCTTTTCTTGCCTGCCTTCTGTTTTTCGAGAAGCTTGCGCTTGCGGGTGATGTCGCCGCCGTAGCATTTTGCCAGCACGTTCTTGCGCAGCGCCTTGACGGTTTCGCGCGCGATGATATTCGCGCCGATGGCCGCCTGGATGGCCACGTCGAACATCTGGCGGCTGATGATCTCCCGCATCTTGGCGACGACGGCGCGGGCGCGGTACGGGGCCTGGCTGCGGTGCACGATCATCGAGAGCGCATCGACCTTGTCGCCGTTGAGCAGGATGTCGACCTTCACCACGTCGGATGCGCGGAATTCCTTGAACGAATAGTCCATGGAAGCGTAGCCACGGCTGACCGACTTCAGCTTGTCGAAGAAGTCGAGCACGATTTCCGCCAGCGGCATCTCGTACGTGAGCATCACCTGCTTGCCGTGGTAGGCCATGTTGATCTGCAGCCCGCGCTTCTGGTTGGCCAGCGTCATGACGGGCCCGACGTATTCCTGCGGCATGTACAGGTGGACGGTGACGATCGGCTCACGGATCTCGGCGACCTTGCCCTGCTCGGGCATCTTCGACGGGTTCTCGACCATGATCACCTCGCCGTCGCCCTTCACCACCTCGTAGACCACCGACGGCGCGGTGGTGACGAGGTCCTGGTCGAATTCGCGCTCCAGCCGCTCCTGGACGATCTCCATGTGGAGCAGGCCCAGGAAGCCGCAGCGAAAGCCGAAGCCCAGCGCCTGGCTGACTTCCGGCTCGTAGTGCAGCGACGAGTCGTTGAGCTTCAGCTTCTCGAGCGCGTCGCGCAGCGAGTCGTACTCGCTCGACTCGCTCGGGTACAGGCCCGCGAACACCTGCGGCTGGATCTGCTTGAAGCCGGGCAGCGGCTCGGTCGCCGGCGCGACGTTCGACTGCGCCGCCCGCGTGCGCGTGATCGTGTCGCCAACGCGTGCGTTCTTCAGTTCCTTGATGCCGGCGATGACGTAGCCCACCTCGCCCGCCTCGAGCGAGTCGCGCGCCTCGTTCGCGGGCGTGAAGACGCCGAGCTGGTCGGCGTCGTAGTTGGAGTCCGTCGCCATCAGCTGGAGGCGATCGCCCTTGGCCACGCGGCCGTCGACCACGCGCACCAGCATCACCACGCCGACGTAGCTGTCGAACCAGCTGTCGACGATCATCGCGCGCAGCGGCGCGTCGGGGTTGCCGCGCGGCGCGGGGATCCTCGCGATGATCGCTTCGAGGATGTCGTCGATGCCCATGCCGGTCTTCGCCGAACACGGGATCGCGCCGGACGCGTCGATGCCGATCACGTCCTCGATCTCGCGCTTGGCGTTCTCCGGGTCCGCTTGCGGCAGGTCCATCTTGTTCAGGACGGGCACGACCTCGACGCCGAGGTCGAGCGCGGTGTAGCAGTTCGCAACTGTCTGCGCCTCGACACCCTGGCTCGCATCGACGACGAGCAGCGCGCCTTCGCACGCGGACAGCGAGCGACTCACTTCGTACGAGAAGTCGACGTGGCCCGGCGTGTCGATCAGATTGAGGTTGTAGACGCGCCCGTCGCGCGCTTCGTAGCGCAACGCGGCGGTCTGCGCCTTGATGGTTATCCCACGCTCCCTCTCGAGCTCCATCGAGTCGAGCACTTGCTCTTCCATCTCGCGATCCGACAGTCCGCCGCACCGCTGGATCAAGCGGTCCGCGAGCGTCGACTTGCCGTGGTCGATGTGCGCGATGATCGAGAAGTTTCTGATGTGATTCATCAAGGGGAACGCTTAAGTGATTGAATTCAAACGCGCGCGGCAAAGAAAAAAGGGCGCGTCTGGTGGCGACGCGCCCTGAACCAACAATCTATGGCAACTGCGATAGTTGGAGCTTCATTGTAGGCAAAAAGCCCCGGACGTACACCCGCAGGCGCGCCCCGGTCGGGTCGTTGCGGGTCAGCAACAAGAGGATTGTTCACAACTTATCAACAATTTCTGGGAATGTCTGGTAGGACAACTTGTGGGCGATCTGTGGATCGGGCGTGGATCACCGCTCCGGCTTCCGCATAGTGGTTGGGGGCGGCATCCATATGCGCCGAATCAAGGCCGGGAATGTTCGATTCTATCGAAAAGGACAGGTAAGCCCTGCCCAAGTTAGCGGTCGCAAACGTCACATCGGATCCCAGCAGTGGCCAAAAAAAATATCCGGCCGTGTCATTTCAGCGAAACCGGTCGAACAAAAAGCCCCAAACCCGAGTGCCGGTTGGGGCTTTGCCCTGGGCGGCAACCGCCCACCCACCGCAATTAGCGCGCGGGGCGGAGCACGAGGATCGCCGCCAAGTCTCCCCGGCGTACATACACAGGCACCGGCTTCGATCGATCGGCCTTCGCGACCGCCGCTTCGAAGTCGCGCACCGAATTGACTTCGACGTTGCCCACCTGCGTGATCACGTCGCCCTCGCGAATGCCCGCACGCGCCGCCGAATCGGTCGACGCGTCGACCTTCACGCCGCCCTTGATGCGCAGCCCCTTCTTCTGGTCGGCAGCGATGTCGCTCACCTGCAGCCCGATCGATTGCGCGGCCGGCGAGCCCTTCGGTTTTTCTTCCTTCGGCGCCGATGCGGGACGTGCCGCCTTGTCGGCTTCGAACTCGGCAACGGTGACGGAAAGATCGCGCGTGGAACCCTTGCGAAACACGGTGGCCGTCGCGCGGGCACCGGGCTTCGCATTGCCCACGATGCGCGGCAGGTCGGTCGCGCGATCGATGGTCGTCCCGTTGAACTTCGTGATGATGTCGCCCGGCTCGATGCCCGCGCGGTCCGCGGGCGACCCGGCTTCGACGCTGCGCACCAGGGCACCCACGGGCCGGCCCAGGCCGATCGATTCCGCGACCTCGCGCGACACTTGGTCGATCGACACGCCGATGCGCCCGCGCGTGACGTGCCCCGTCGTGCGCAGCTGGTCACTCACGCGGATCGCCTCGTCGATGGGAATGGCGAACGAGATGCCCATATAGCCGCCGGAGCGCGAATAGATCTGGCTGTTGATGCCGATCACTTCGCCGCGCATGTTGATCAGCGGCCCGCCGGAGTTGCCGGGATTGATCGCGACGTCGGTCTGGATCAGCGGCAGGTAGTCGCCGGTGTCGCGCTGCTTCGCGCTGACGATGCCGGCGGTGACGCTGCTCTCGAGGCCAAAGGGAGATCCGATCGCGAGCACCCATTCGCCCACGCGCAGCCTGGCGCTGTCCCCGATCTTCACGAACGGCAGGCCCGTCGCGTCGATCTTCACCAGCGCCACGTCGGTGCGCTTGTCGATGCCGATCGTCTTGGCCTTGAACTCGCGCTTGTCGGTGAGGGTGACGACGACCTCGTCCGCGTCCTCGACGACGTGTGCGTTCGTCATCACGTAGCCGTCGGCGCTGAGGATGAAGCCGGAGCCCAGGCCGCGCGGCCGCTCCTCGTCCTGGGGCTGCGGCTGCGGTTGGCTGCGGCGGCGCGGCGCGTTCGGGATGTTGGGCATCGGCTGGCCGAAGAACCGACGGAAGAATTCCTGCATGTCCTCGTCCATGTTCGCCGTATCGCTGGGCCGCGCGTGCTCGAGCGTGCGGATGCCGACCACCGCGGGCCCGACCTGTTCGGCGAGGTCGGCGAAATCGGGAAGGTTGCGCCCCGCCTGCGCGAACGCGGGCTGCACCGGCGCGAGTGCGAACGAGCCGGCGAATGCGAGCGCGAGCACCATGCTCCACGCGCGCAGCTGTGGGATTCGGGTCATGTCGGCCTTTCGAATGGACACGGACGCGCGGGCACCGCCCGGGCGAAGACTGTCTCGCGCGCCGCGCGCGCGTGCGAACGCAATTGTGGGCTTATTTGCGGCGCTCAAGGGCTTGCGCGAACGCGCGCAGCGTCGACGGCGGCACTTCACCGACCGCGGTGAGCCACCAGTCCTGCACGCGCCGCGTCATGGTCTGCGTCGCGCCGCTCGCAAACAGCCCTTCCTGGGTGTGGCGGCGCGCGTCGAACGGCTCGAGGAACAGCGACACCGCGGCGAGCCCATCCGAGAACACCCACTGCAGCGTGCCGCCGGGCGCAGGTGAAGGACGCTTGTAGCAACTGATGGGCTTGAAGCCCGCCGGCGGTGAGTCGAGCTGCCAGCCTTCCTTCTCGGCGCTGGTCCTGAGCACGTCGCCGTTCTGGACGTGCCATCCGCTCGTGTTCCCCATCATCTGCGTGAGCTTGTCGGCACGCACGGGCACGTCGAGCGCGAGCTCGGAGAACGCCGACTGTTCGAGGACGTTGCCGTCGGCGTCGACGGTCTGGAGCTTCACCACGAGCCCCGACTTGCGCTCGCTCCAGATCCGGTAGCCGAAGCGCAGGCTGTCGCGCGGGGCGAGCTGCACGACGTCGGTTTCGAAGCCCGCGACGCGGTCGGTGCCGACCCGCCTGGCGATGTAGAACTCCGGGATCGAGCTGTCGCCGGCTTTGAGCAGGTTCGTGAAGATGCCCAGCGAATCGCGCGTTTCGGTGCGCACGACATGCGCCTCGGGATAGAAGGTCACGACGCGGTCGTTGCGCCGGAACACGGACCGCGGCGCGCCGGACAGCGATTCGACGCGCTCGACCTGCACGTTGCCTTCGCATGCGTGCCAGATGCGCGCGCTGGACATGCCGCCGCCGATCGACGAGACGACGAACGTGCCGACATAGCTGCGCAGCTTCGACGCGTCGTGCATGCGCATGAGCCACTCGCTGACGTTGCGGTCATGCGGCGCGGAGGACGCGGGCGCGGGCTGCGCGTGGACCCACGCGAACCCGAGGCCGAGCCCGACGGCGACCAGACTGCGCGTGAAGGAACGTTTGCTGGCGAGTGCAGGGACCATGGACGGTCAGGTCAGCGGCCCGGGCCGTCGAAGGTCGCGTTGCGCAGGTAGCCCGCCGGCGCGACGAGCGTCGCGCCCCCGAGCTGGCGATGCGCGGCGAGCAGCTCATCGAGCCGCGGATCGCGGATCATCACGCCCTGTTTCGTGCTCGCCAGCACGGTGCCCGCGGGCACGGTGCTCGCGGCAAGCTGCGGGCCCTCCTGGCTTGCGGGCACGCCGCCGACCAGCGACCACGCGATCGCCGAGACGGCCGCGACGGAGGCGACGCCTGCCACCAGCTTCCAGCGGAAATCGTTCGCGGCTTCGCGCACGGGCATCGCGGCGGCCGCCACGGCCGCATCGACCAGGATGCGCTCGTCGCGCAGGCGCGATTGCAGGCGAGCAATGAATTGGGCCGGCGGTGCGCCGGCGGCGAGGTCGCTCGATCGAAGCACGTCGCCGATCAGGTGATAGGCATGCCACGCCTCGCGGCCGGCCGCATCGGTGGCCGCCAGTTCCATCCCGCGCGCGAAGGCTTCGCCCGCCAGTTGCCCGTCGGCCAGGGCCGAAATCATTTCCCGCTTGTCCATGTCTTCCATTGCGTGCTCCGCCAACTTGCCTACCAGCGCTTGCCCGACTGGTTTTCCAGCAGGGGCTTGACCTTCGCCGAAATCGCCTCGCGCGCCCGGAAGATCCGGGAGCGCACGGTGCCGATCGGGCAATTCATCACTTCCGCGATTTCCTCGTAGCTCAGGCCTTCGATCTCGCGCAAGGTCACGGCCTGGCGCAATTCCTCTGGCAGCGCTTCCATGGCCGAGTTCACCGTGGCGGCGATTTCCTTCGCGGCCAGCACCGTTTCGGGCGTCTCCGCGGTGGTTAGTTCGTTCCCCACGGCGGAAGTTTCATCGTCGTCGTCGCTGTGGGACCGAAGCGCCGATTCCGACACCACGGGATCCCGCTTCAGGTCGACCAGGGCTTTTTTCGCGGTGTTCACCGCGATCCGGTACAGCCACGTGTAGAACTGGGACTCGCCGCGGAACTGCGCCAGCGCGCGGTAGGCGCGGATGAACGTCTCCTGCGCGATGTCGGCGACGAGATCCTGGTCGCGCACCATGCGCCCGATCAGGCGTTCGATGCGGCGCTGGTATTTCACGACCAGCAGCCCGAAGGCCCGCTGGTCGCCGGCGACCGTCCGCTCCACCAGCATCAGGTCCGTCGGCGCGGGTGCGGGCGTCGCTGCGGGCGGCGTTCTGGTCATGGCTTCGGAGCGCGCGAATATACCGCACGGCGCAAATCGTCCCAGCGCGACGGCTGCATCGCTCGTTCGACCCAGAACCAGCGTGTCGTTCTGCCCGAATGCCAGCGCAGCAGCAGCACGCGCTGCACGTCGACCACGGCTTGCGCCGAGCCGGGCTCGCCGTCGGCGCCCGCGGACCAGGTCCATCCTTCGCCGTTCCACGACAGCGTGCCGTGCGGCGACCGGGCCCACGCCCGCAGCGCGATCGCACCGGGCACCAGCAGCGCCGCGGCGGCGACGGCCACCTGCAGCGGCGGCGCTGCGACCTGCAGGCGCCACGCCGCGATGCCGGCGGCTCCCGCGATCCACGCCACCACGACGACGAGGAGCGCAAAACGAGAGCGCCCCACCGGGTAGCTCACCGATGGGGCGCTGTGCATTCGATGCGGGCCGCGGTTACTGGAAGCGCTTGAAGACCAGCGTGCCGTTGGTGCCGCCGAACCCGAAGTTGTTCTTGAGCGCGTAGTCGATCTTCATGTCGCGCGCCGTGTTGGCGCAGTAGTCCAGGTCGCACTCGGGGTCCTGGTTGAAGATGTTGATGGTGGGCGGGCTCTTCTGGTGGTGCACCGCCAGCACGGTGAACACCGACTCGATGCCGCCGGCGCCGCCCAGCAGGTGGCCCGTCATCGACTTCGTGGAATTCACGACCAGCTTCTTCGCCGCGTCGCCGAACGCCGCCTTGATCGCGTTCGTCTCGTTCACGTCGCCCAGCGGCGTGGACGTGCCGTGGGCGTTGAGGTATTGCACCTGGTCGGGCGCGATTCCCGCGTTGCGCAGCGCGTTGACCATCGAGCGGCGCGGGCCGTCGACGTCCGGCGCGGTCATGTGGAACGCGTCGCCGCTCATGCCGAAGCCAACGAGCTCGGCATAGATCTTCGCGCCGCGCGCCTTCGCATGTTCGAGCTCCTCGATCACCATCACCCCGCCGCCTTCGCCGAGCACGAAGCCGTCGCGGTCCTTGTCCCACGGGCGCGAAGCCGTCTTCGGGTCGTCGTTGCGCGAGGACAGTGCGCGCGCCGCCGCGAAGCCGCCGATGCCGAGCGGCGAAATCGTCGACTCGGCCCCGCCTGCGACCATGGCATCGGCATCGCCCGCCTCGATCAGCCGCGCGGCCAGGCCGATCGCATGCAGGCCTGTCGTGCACGCCGTCACCACGGCGATGTTCGGGCCCTTGAAGCCGTACTTGATCGAGACGTGGCCGGAGATCATGTTGATGATCGACGCCGGGACGAAGAACGGCGAGATGCGGCGCGGGCCGCGATTGACGAGCTCCGAGTGCGTCGCCTCGATCATCGGCAGGCCGCCGATGCCCGAACCGATGTTGCAGCCGATGCGCTCGGCCAGCTCGCCCTTGAGGGCATCACCCGTGGGCAGCCCGCTGTCGGCGATCGCCTGCGCGGATGCCGCCATGCCGAGATGGATGAAGCGGTCCATGTGGCGCGCTTCCTTCTCGGGAATGTAGTCGCCGGCGTTGAACCCCTTCACTTCGCCGGCGAAGCGCACGGCGAAGTTCGCTGCGTCGAACTGCGTGATGTCGGCGATGCCCGAGCGGCCGGCAAGCAGGTTGCCCCAGCTTTCGGCAACGGTGTTCCCGACGGGGCTGACGCAGCCCAGGCCCGTGACGACGACGCGGCGGCGAAGCATTGCTGCGGATCAGGCCTTCTGGTGGGCGTTGGCGTAGTCGATGGCGTTCTGCACCGTCGTGATCTTCTCGGCGTCCTCGTCCGGGATCTCGATGCCGAATTCGTCCTCGAGCGCCATCACGAGCTCGACGGTGTCGAGCGAGTCCGCGCCCAGGTCGGCGACGAACGACTTCTCGTTGGTGACCTGGGACTCCTCCACGCCGAGTTGCTCGGCGATGATTTTCTTGACTCGTGCTTCGATATCGCTCATTGCGTTCCCTCAGAGGGTTGTGTAAGTGAATCCCGGATTCTAGCTTTTGGCGCCCTCGTTCCTGTGGGGCCTTTCCGGATGCCGCTTCAGGCCATGAACATGCCGCCGTTGACGTGGATTTCCTGGCCGGTG
This sequence comes from Ramlibacter sp., assembly GCA_036561125.1. Lineage (GTDB taxonomy): Bacteria > Pseudomonadota > Gammaproteobacteria > Burkholderiales > Burkholderiaceae_C > Ramlibacter. The sequence goes on from DATBPW010000527.1 coordinate 10,040, forward strand.
ATGTAGGCCGCCTCGGGCGACGCGACGAATGCCACCGCATGCGCGATGTCCGCCGGCTTGCCGAGGTGGCCGAGCGGAATCTGGCCCAGCAGCGCCTTCTGCTGCTCTTCCGGCAGGCTGGCGGTCATGTCGGTCTCGATGAATCCGGGCGCGATGCAATTGACGGTGATCCCGCGGCTGCCGAGTTCACGGGCCAGCGCGCGCGTCATGCCCGCCACGCCGGCCTTGGCCGCCGCGTAATTCGCCTGCCCCGGGTTGCCGGAGGCGCCGACCACCGACGTGATGCTCACGATCCGGCCATAGCGTTGCTTCATCATCGTGCGCATCACGGCACGGCTGAGGCGGAACACGGCCTTCAGGTTGGTGTCGAGCACCGCGTCCCAGTCCTCGTCCTTCAGGCGCAGCGCGAGCATGTCGCGCGTGATCCCGGCGTTGTTCACGAGGATCTGCAGGCCGCCGTGCTCTTTCACGATGGAATCCACCAGCGCTTCCGCCGCCGACGCATCGTTCACGTCGAGCTTCGCGCCCTTGCAGGACGCGTACGCCGCCAGTGCATGCGACACCTTCGCCGCGCCGTCGTCGGTGGTGGCGGTGCCGATCACCTTGACGCCGCGATGCGCCAGTTCATGCGCGATCGCGGCGCCGATGCCGCGCGACGCGCCCGTCACCAGCGCGACCTGTCCCTCGAGCTTCGCATTCATCCGAGCTGTCCCTTCACCTCTGCCAATGTCGCGGGATCGTACAGCGGCAAGCCCGTGAGTTCCGGGTCGACGCGCCGGGCCAGGCCGGCGAGGACCTTGCCGGGGCCGCACTCGACGATCGTCGCGATGCCGCGCGCCTTCATCTCGCGCACGCACTCCACCCAGCGCACTGGCCCGAACGCCTGCTGGTACAGCGCGGCGCGGATGCGATCGGGATCCGTTTCGCTCTTCACTTCGATGTTGTTGATCACCGGAATGCGCGGCGTCGCGAACTGCGTTTGGGCAAGCTTCGCCTTGAGTTTTTCGGCCGCCGGCTTCATCAGGCTCGAATGGAACGGCGCGGAAACCGGCAGCGGCAACGCGCGCTTGGCGCCCATCGCCTTGAGCACTTCACAGGCCTTGTCCACCGCGTCCTTGCTGCCCGCGATCACGGTCTGCGCGGGATCGTTGAAGTTGACCGCCTCGACGACGCCGCCGGTGTTGATGCCGATCTGGCGCTGTGCCTCGGCGCAGCCTTCGATCACTTTTTGCGCGTCGAGGCCGAGGATCGCGGCCATCGCGCCCGTCCCGACCGGCACGGCATCCTGCATTGCCTGCGCTCGAAACCGCACGAGCGGCGCCGCGTCGGCCAGCGCGAGCGCACCGGCGCAGACGAGCGCCGAATATTCGCCGAGCGAGTGGCCCGCCATCAGCGCCGCATCCACGCCGCCTTCGGCTTGCCACACGCGATACGCAGCGACGCCGGCGACGAGCATCACGGGCTGCGTGTTCGTGGTGAGCGCTAGCGCCTCCTTCGGACCTTCGTGAATCAGCTTGCCGATGTCCTCGCCGAGCGCGTCGGACGCTTCGCGCAGCGTGGCTGCCACTTGCGGATGATCGCCCCAGGCGTCGAGCATGCCGACGGACTGGGAACCCTGGCCGGGAAAGACGAAAGCGAACGGTTTCATGGAGTCGTCGCGCGCCGCGCGCGGTTTTCAGAAATCGAGGAGGACGGCGCCCCAGGTGAAGCCGCCGCCGACGCCTTCGAGCATCAGCGTGTCACCCTTCTTGATCTTGCCTTCGCGCACGGCGGCGTCGAGTGCGAGCGGGATCGAAGCGGCCGACGTGTTGCCGTGCTGGTCCACCGTGACGATCAGCTTGGCCAGCGGAATCTTCAGCCGCTTCGCCGTGCTCTGCATGATGCGGATGTTCGCCTGGTGCGGGATGAGCCAGTCGATGTCGGCGTCCTTGCGGTCGGCTTTCGCCAGCGTCGCGCGCGCCGCGTCCTCGAGCACGCCGACGGCGAGCTTGAACACGGCCTGGCCGTCCATCTTGAGCAGCGGGTCGCCGAGCACTTGCCCGCCCGAAACCGTTCCGGGCACACAGAGGATGCCGACGTGCTTGCCGTCCGCATGCAGGTCGCTCGCGAGGATGCCGGGCGTATCGGATGCCTCGAGGACCACCGCGCCGGCGCCATCGCCGAACAGCACGCAGGTCGTGCGGTCGTTGAAATCGAGGATGCGCGAGAACACCTCGGCGCCGACGACGAGCGCCTTCGACGCGGCGCCGGTGCGGATCATCGAGTCGGCGACCGTGAGCGCATAGACGAAGCCGCTGCACACGGCCTGCACGTCGAATGCGGCGCACCCCGCGATGCCGAGCTTGTTCTGCATGATGCAGGCAGCCGACGGAAACACCATGTCCGGCGTCGACGTCGCAACGATGATGAGGTCGATGTCCTGCGGCTTCACGCCCGCCGATTCCAGCGCGTGGCGCGCGGCGTGCGCGGCGAGGTCGCTCGTGTTCACGCCGGCATCGGCGAAGTGCCGCGCACGAATTCCCGTGCGCTCCACGATCCATTCATCGGAAGTCTCGATGCCTTTCGCGGCAAGCTGCGCCGCGAGGTCGGCATTGGTCACGCGGCGCGGCGGGAGGTAACTGCCGGTGCCGGCGATGCGGGAATATCGGTTCATGGGACTGCGACTGCGTCGGGCTGGGCGTCGGGTTCGCCCGCCGCGAGCAGCGGGCGCGCATGGGCGATGCGCGCCTGGACGCGATCGAGCAAGTTGTTCCGGGCCGCATCATACGCGCGCAGCAGCGCCTGCTCGAAGGCGAAGGCATCGGCGGAGCCATGGCTCTTGAACACCAGGCCGCGCAACCCGAGCAGCGCGGCGCCGTTGTAGCGGCGGTAATCGACGCGCCGCTTGAACGCGGACAACACCGGCAGCGCGATGAGCGCGGCAAGCCTCGTGAAAAGGTTGCGCGAGAACTCCTCCTTGAGGAACCCGCCGATCATCTGCGCGAGGCCTTCGCTCGTTTTCAGGGCCACGTTGCCGACGAAGCCGTCGCACACGACGATGTCCGTCGTGCCCTTGAAGATGTCGTTGCCTTCCACATTGCCGTGGAAGTTGAGGTCGCCGCTCGCCGCCGCGGAGCGCAGCAGCTCGCCGGCGCGCTTGATCACTTCGCTGCCCTTGATCGCTTCCTCACCGATGTTGAGCAGTCCCACCGACGGCGCATCGACGTGCTTCAGCGCCGACACCAGCGCGGAGCCCATCACCGCAAACTGCAGCAGGTGCTGTTCGGTGCAATCGACATTCGCGCCGAGGTCGAGCACCGTCGTCGCGCCGCCTTTCGAATTCGGCAGCGGGTACGCGATGGCGGGCCGATCGATGCCTTCGACCGTCTTGAGCAGGTAGCGCGCGAGCGCCATCAGCGCGCCGGTGTTGCCGGCGGAGACCGCCGCTTGCGCATGGCCGTCTTTCACCTGCTGGATCGCCACGCGCATCGACGAATCCTTCTTCTTGCGCAGCGCGACTTCCACCGGATCGTCCATCGCCACGACTTCCGCCGCGGCGACGACACGCCCACGCGGATGGCTGAAGCCGGCCAGCGCCTCGGGTTGGCCGACGAGGATCAACTGCGCCCCCGGCTCGCGTTCGAGGAATTCCCGGCACGCCGCCAGCGTGACGCGCGGCCCGTGATCGCCTCCCATGCAGTCGACTGCCAAGGTGGTCATGGGGCTGAACTGTACCGTGTGCGCAAAGACGAAGGCCCGCGCAAAGCGGGCCTTGGTCGCGCTGCCTGGACGGACGTCAGGCTTCGTTCTTCGTCTTGAGCACCTTGCGGCCGCGGTAGAAGCCGGTGGGGCTGATGTGGTGGCGCAGGTGCGTCTCGCCCGTGGTGGGCTCGATCGCGATGCCGGGCGTCGCCACCGCGTTGTGCGAGCGATGCATGCCGCGCTTCGACGGCGACTTCTTGTTTTGCTGGACGGCCATGAGGGGCTCCTGGATCTCGGTGGTGCGCCCCGAAGGCCGCACGGATTGGAAACTGGGTGCTGCGCGGCGCCGCCCGATGGGCTGCTCTTCGCGCGAAGCCTTTGATTATAGCCGAACCGGCCTCACCGAGCCGGCGGCGTCAATCCTGCGCCTTCGGGGGCTTCAACTGGCTCAGCACGGCGAACGGGTTCTCGTGGCGCGCCGACGATCCCTCGAAGGTCTCGTCCTGGAGGGCGACGCTCACGGGTGGGCACGTTTCGTGGCGCGGCGCAAGCGGCATCTCCATCAGCAGCTCGTCTTCGACCAGCTGCACCAGGTCGAAATCGCGGCTGAGCGCGAGCACGTCCTCCTCGGACTCGTCGTCTTCGGCGGCCGCGGTTTCCTCGTCGGCGACGAAGCGGAACGAACGGTCCACGGCGACCGGGACTTCCACCGGCCCCAGGCAGCGCTGGCACGTGAGCGGCAGCGTGGCGGCAGCCTTCAGGTGCAACCACACCTGCGGTGCGACATGGCGGGGATCGCGCACCTCGGCGCTGGCCGACCACGTGACGACGGCATCGGCGCCGCGTCCCTGCGTTTCGGCCAGCAGGCGCGGGTGATCGCGCAGCGGCTCCTCGCCCGTGAGCACGACGCCGTCCTCGGCGAACGACTTCACATCAAGATGCCGTGCACTGGACTGCTTGGACATGGGAACCAGTGTAAGAGAATCGCGCCATGCCGGAGACCGCCATCGCCCCTTCGCGCCGCATCGTGCTGGGTTCGAGTTCGCCCTATCGCCGCGAACTGCTGTCGCGCTTGCGCGTGCCGTTCGACATCGAACTGCCCGAGGTGGACGAAGCGCCGCGCACGGGCGAAGCGCCGCGCGACATCGCGCTGCGCCTTGCCGTCGAGAAGGCGCGCGCCGTCGCGCGCAAGCACCCCGACGCGGCCGTGATCGGTTCGGACCAAGTGGCCGACCTCGGCGGTGAGCCCCTCGGCAAGCCGGGCACGCATGAGCGAGCGGTCGGGCAGTTGCGGCGCATGAGCGGCAAAGTCGTGATCTTCCAGACCGCCGTGGCTGTCGTGTGTGCGAATACGGGGTTCGAGCAAGTGGAAATCGCGCCCGTGCGCGTCACCTTCCGCACGCTCACGGACGAGGAAATCGAAAACTACCTGCAAGCCGAGAAACCGTACGACTGTGCCGGCAGCGCACGCAGCGAAGGCCTGGGCATCGCGATCCTCGAATCGATCGAGAGCGACGACCCGAGCGCGCTCGTCGGGCTGCCGCTGATCCGCACCTGCCGCATGCTGCGCGCCGCCGGGGTGCGCCTGCTGTGAGCGACGCGCGCGGCACGCTCTACCTGGTTCCGACGCCGCTCGACTTCGGCTGCGCGGTGCAGGCGCCCGTCGCGGATGTGCTGCCCGCGGCCACGATTGCGCGCGCCGCGTCGATCCGCCACTGGATCTGCGAGAACGCGAAGAGCGCGCGCGCATTCCTCAAACGCATCGACGCAATCCAGCCGCTCGCCGCGCCGCTGCAGCAACTGCAGATCGACGAACTGCCGCGCGCGGTTCACAAGAAAGGCGACCATGACGGCACGTTCGACGCTGCGCCGTTGCTGGCGCCCGCGCTCGGAGGCGATGACATCGGGCTGCTGAGCGAAGCGGGCATGCCGGCTGTGGCCGACCCCGGGTCGTCCGTCGTTCGCGCGGCGCACGATCTCGGGATCGGCGTCGTGCCGCTTGTCGGCCCCGGCGCGCTGCTGATGGCCCTCGCGGCGAGCGGCCTCAATGGGCAGAACTTCGCTTTCGTCGGCTACCTGCCCCAGGACGCCGCGGCGCGCGCGCAGCGCCTGCGCGAACTCGAGTCGATGGTTGCGAAGACGGGACAGACGCAGCTGTTCATCGAAACGCCGTATCGCAATGCCGCGCTGTGGAAGACGATGTGCGAAACGCTCCAGCCGAAGACCCGCGCCGCGGTTGCAAGCGGGCTCACACTGCCCGATGCGCGCATCGCGTGCGCTTCCATCGCGCAGTGGCGCCAGCGCGAAGCGCCTGTGTCCAACGACGTGCCGGCGGTCTTCGCGATCGGTCGCTGAAGGTCAGCGAAGGGCCGGCGTTGCGGCGAGCATTGCACGCACCGCGCCTTCGCCCATCGCGGCGCCGAAGCGCTTGGCGAGCCGCTCGGCCACGTTGTCACGCCGCGTGTAGTCGACGAGATCCTCGGCCTTGATCACTTCGCGCGCGACGTAATCCACGTTGCCCAGCTGGTCGGCCAGGCCGAGCTCGATCGCCTGCTGGCCGGTCCAGAACAAGCCGCTGAACAGTTCGGGCGTTTCCTTCAGCCGCTTGCCGCGGCCCGCTTTCACGGCGTCGATGAACTGCTTGTGGATCTGGTCGAGCATCTGCTGCGCGTATGCGCGCTGCTTGTCGGTCTGCGGGCTGAACGGGTCGAGGAAGCCCTTGTTCTCACCGGCGGTGAGCAGTCGCCGCTCGATGCCGAGCTTGTCCATCAGGCCGGTGAAGCCGAAGCCGTCCATCAGCACGCCGATGCTGCCGACGATGCTGGCCTTGTCCACGAAGATGCGGTCGGCCGCCACGGCGATGTAGTAAGCCGCCGAAGCGCACGACTCCTCGACCACGGCATACACCGGCTTCTTGTACTTCGCCTTCAGGCGCCGGATCTCGTCGTTGATGATGCCCGCCTGCACGGGGCTGCCGCCGGGCGAGTTGATCAACAGGACGATGCCTTGCGCGCCGCTGTCTTCCATCGCCGTGCGGATCGCGGCGACCACGGCGTCGGCGCTCGTGTCGCCGCCCGACGTGATCTCGCCCTTGATCTCGATGACCGCCGTGTGCGCGGCCGACTTGTCCGCGCTTGGCGAGCTGCGGTGAAGCAACGCCCACACCAGCAGCACCCAGAACACGAGCCACGCGATGCTGCGGATCGTCTTCCAGCGCCGCGCGGCGCGTTGCTCGGCGACCGTGGCGAACATCAGCCGCTCGAAGGTCGCGCGCTCCCACGACTCAGGCGAGCCGAGGGGCTGGGTGGATGCGGATTCGGGCGGCTGCTCGTTCATCGTCTGAAGTGTTCTAGAACCGGACGGGTTCGAGGTTGTAGTCAGTATGCCAGTGGACCACGCCGTCGCGCTCGGTCAGGGCGATCTTCACGAGGCCGCCGCGGCACGGGCCGCCCGCGCACGCACCCGTAGCGGGCTCGTAGGCCGCGCCGTGCGTGCCGCACAGCAGCCAGCGGCCGGTGTCGTCGAAGAACTGGTTCGGCTGCCAGTCCAGCTCCATCGCGACGTGCGAGCAGCGATTGAGGTATGCGTGGACGCGGCCTTCGTAGCGGATCGCGAACGCGCGGCAGGTTTGCCCGCCGTAGACGACGTCGAATGGCACCGCGACGCCGCCGTCGGCCAGGTCGGCCGAATTGCACAGCGGGATTTCCTGCGCCGGTTCGCTCACGCGTTCTCCAGCAACCAGCGGTGCAAGCCGCCGACGTCCTGCGCGACGAACAGCGGCGACAGCGCGTCCAATCCGTCCTGCGCGTGCGCACCGTAGCTCACGCCCACCGACGCGCAACCCGCATTCAGCGCCATCTGCAGGTCGTGCGTGGTGTCGCCGACCATCAACGTGCGATCCGGGTCGGTGCCGAATTCGCGCATCAGCTCCTCGAGCATGCGCGGATGCGGCTTGCCGGCCGTCTCGTCGGCCGTGCGGGAGCCATCGAACACGCCATGCAGCTGCGACGATCGCAGCGCATCGTC
>DATBPW010000528.1:0-5155 GCA_036561125.1 Ramlibacter sp.
CGAGCGCATCGGCGGCGAAGCCGGCCGCCGCGACGACGAACGGCAAAGCGAGCAGGAATGCGAACTGCGGCGACAGCGCAGCGAGCCATTCGTGAATGGCCAGGATGGTTTCGGTGATGCGGTTCATGGCGGATCTCCTGATGCGGCAACAGTAGGAGATCGCCCGTAGCGGCCGCGCAAAGAAGCAGGCGCGGCGCGCAAAAGATCGATAAACGAGCCTTCGGCGGCCGCCTTCTTTACACCTTATTTGCGCCCGCGCAATCGCTTTCTCCAGCCTTTTTCCATAGTCGGGAACAGACTCGCCGCAGCTTCTTCACGGAGAAAGGAAAGGCCATGGATGCCGTCTTCCTGCTGATCGCAATCGTTTTGTGGCTCCTCATGGCCGGCATGGCCTGGGGGTCGGACCGCCTCACGGGCAAGGACAAGCAATGATCTCCGCCGCCGCCATCTACGGCTTCGCCGGCTTTTGCGCCGCCGCGCTGCTCGTCTACCTCGTCTGGGCGCTGCTCTTCGCGGAGGAACTGTGATGAGTGCCAATGCCTGGATCCTGCTGGCCGTGTACCTCGCGGTCCTCGTGGTGCTGGCCGTCCCGGCCGGCCGCTACATCGCCAACCTCGTCGAGGGCCGCTACGCCTGGGCGAACAAGCTCGAGGCGCCGCTCTATCGCCTGTGCGGCATCGACCCCGCGCACGAGATGAGCGGCTTGCGCTACGCGCTGGCCATCCTGCTGTTCAACGGCCTGGGCGTGATCGTGGTCTACCTGCTGCAGCGCGCGCAGGTGTGGCTGCCGCTCAACCCGCAATCGTTCGCGAACGTGTCGGCGGATTCGTCGTTCAACACGGCGATCAGCTTCGTCACCAACACCAACTGGCAAGGCTACGGCGGCGAGAGCACCATGAGCTATCTCACGCAGATGCTCGGCCTCGCGGTGCAGAACTTCTTCTCGGCCGCCACCGGCATCGCGGTCGTCATCGCGTTGGTCCGCGGCCTCGCGCGTCACTCTTCGGCGACGGTCGGCAATGCGTGGGTCGACCTGTCGCGCATCACGCTGTGGCTGCTCCTGCCGATCTCGTTCGTGATCGCGCTGGTCCAGGTGCAGCAAGGCACGGTGCAGAACTTCGCCGCCTACAAGGACGTCACGATGCTCGAGGCCGTGAAGTACCAGGAACCGAAGAACGGCCCCGACGGGCAACCGCTCAAGAACGAGAAGGGCGAGCCCGTCATGGAGGACAAGTCGACGCAGGCGCAGTCGCTGCCGATGGGCCCGGCGGCCTCGCAGATCGCCATCAAGATGGTCGGCACCAACGGCGGCGGCTTCTTCAACGCGAACAGCGCGCACCCGTACGAGAACCCGACGCCCCTCACGAACTTCGTGCAGATCGTGTCGATCTTCCTGCTCGGCGCCGGCCTGTGCTTCGCCTTCGGCCACATGGTCGGGGACAAGCGCCAGGGCTGGGCCGTGTTCTTCGCGATGGCGCTGATGTTCGTCGTCGGCGACGTCGCCGCGACGCATTTCGAGGAGCAGGCCAACCCGCAGCTCGTCGCGCTGGGCGTCGACCAGTTGGCCACCGCCGCGCAGCCCGGCGGCAACATGGAAGGCAAGGAGGCGCGCTTCGGCATCGACCAGACCGCGCTGTTCGCCACCATCACCACCGACGCGTCGTGCGGCGCCGTCAACGGCATGCATGACAGCTTCATGCCGCTCGGCGGCCTGGTGCCGCTGGTCAACATGCAGCTGGGCGAAGTGATCTTCGGCGGCGTGGGCACGGGCCTGTACGGCATGCTGGTGTTCGCGATCCTCGCAGTGTTCATCGCCGGCCTGATGATCGGCCGCACGCCCGAGTACCTGGGCAAGAAGATCGAGTCGTACGAGATGAAGATGACATCGATCGCCATCCTCGTCACGCCGATCCTCGTGCTCGTCGGCACCGCGGTGGGCGTGATGACCGACGCCGGCCGCGCCGGCATGGCGAACCCGACGGCGCACGGCTTCTCGGAAGTGCTCTATGCCTTCACGTCCGCCGCCAACAACAACGGCAGCGCGTTCGGCGGCCTCTCGGCCAACACGCCCTTCTACAACATCGCGCTGGCCATCGCGATGTGGATCGGCCGCTTCGGCGTGATCGTGCCCGTGCTGATGATGGCCGGCTCGTTCGCGGCGAAGAAGCGCATTCCCGTCGGGCCCGGCACGATGCCCACGCACGGGCCGCTGTTCATCGCGCTCCTGGTCGGCAGCGTCCTGCTGATCGGCCTGCTCAACTACGTGCCCGCGCTCGCGCTCGGGCCGGTTGTCGAACACTACATGCTGTTCGGCGCCCACTGAAGGAAACCATCATGGGCAAGAACGAAATCCCGACCCGGCGCGTCGACCCGGAAGTGCTCCCCCCGGCGCACGAGGTGGCGAGCCAGCGGCGCAAGGAACGCCAGCTGCGCCTGTTCGACCCGGCGCTGGTCCGGCCCGCGCTGGTCGCGAGCTTCACCAAGCTGCATCCGCGCACGCAACTGGGCAACCCCGTGATGTTCGTCGTGTACATCGGCAGCATCATCACCACGCTGCTGTGGTTCCAGACGTTCGGCGGCAAGGGCGAGGCGCCGTCGTGGTTCATCCTGAACACGGCGATCTGGCTGTGGTTCACCGTGCTGTTCGCGAATTTCGCGGAAGCGCTGGCGGAAGGCCGCAGCAAGGCGCAGGCCGCCAGCCTGCGGTCGCTCAAGAAGGACACCTGGGCCAAGCGCTTCGAGAAGAAGGCCGCCGGCCCGTGGCATGGCGGCAAGTGGTTGCCGTGCCAGGCGTCCGAGCTGCGCAAGGGCGAAGTCGTGTTCGTCGAGGCGAAGGACTTCATCCCGCTCGACGGCGAAGTGATCGAAGGCGTCGCCTCCGTCGACGAGAGCGCGATCACGGGCGAATCCGCGCCGGTCGTGCGCGAATCGGGCGGCGACTTCTCGGCGGTGACCGGCGGCACGCGCGTGCTGTCGGACTGGATCGTGGTGCGCATCACCGTGAACCCGGGCGAGTCTTTCCTCGACCGCATGATCACGATGGTCGAAGGCGCCAAGCGGCAGAAGACGCCCAACGAGATCGCGCTCACGATCCTGCTGGTCGCGCTCACCATTGTGTTCCTGATGGTGACCGTGACGCTGCTGCCGTATTCGATGTACTCGGTGGAAGCGATGAAGTCGGGCAGCGTGGTGTCGATCACCGCGTTGATCGCGCTGCTGGTCTGCCTGATCCCGACGACCATCGGCGGCCTGCTGTCGGCCATCGGCGTCGCCGGCATGAGCCGCATGATGCAGGCCAACGTGATCGCGACGTCGGGCCGCGCGGTGGAAGCCGCCGGCGACGTCGACGTGATGCTGCTGGACAAGACGGGCACGATCACCTACGGCAACCGCCAGGCATCCGCGTTCATCCCGCCGCCCGGCGTGAGCAACGACCAGCTCGGGCGCGCCGCGCTGCTGGCCTCCTTGCCGGACGAAACGCCCGAGGGCCGCAGCATCGTCGACCTGGCGCGCCGCCTGCGCATCGACGACCGCGCGCCCGACGCTGTCGTGTTCATCCCGTTCTCGGCGCAGACGCGCATGAGCGGCGTCGACCTGCCGGCGGGACCGAACGTGCGGGCGTTGCGCAAAGGCGCGCTCGATGCGATCCGCAAGCACGTGGAGGCGCACGGCGGTTCCATGCCGTCGGAGGTGGTGCGTGTGGCCGAAGAGGTCGCGCGCCGCGGCAGCACGCCGCTGGTCGTCGCCGACGACGCGAAAGTGCTCGGCGTGATCGAGCTGAAGGACATCGTCAAGAGCGGCATCCACGAGCGCTTTGCGCAGCTGCGCCGCATGGGCATCAAGACGATCATGATCACCGGCGACAACCGGCTCACGGCGGCTGCGATCGCCGCCGAAGCGGGCGTCGACGACTTCCTCGCCGAAGCGACGCCGGAGGCGAAGCTCAAGATGATCCGCGACTACCAGGGGCAGGGCCGCCTCGTCGCGATGACCGGCGACGGCACCAACGATGCCCCGGCGCTGGCGCAGGCCGACGTTGCCGTGGTGATGAACAGCGGCACGCAGGCCGCGAAAGAGGCCGGCAACATGGTCGACCTCGACTCCGACCCGACCAAGCTGCTCGAGGTGGTCGAGACCGGCAAGGCGCTGCTGATGACGCGCGGCTCGCTCACGACGTTCTCGATCGCCAACGACATCGCGAAGTACTTCGCGATCATTCCCGCGATGTTCGTCGCGACCTATCCGCAGCTCGCGGCGCTCAACGTGATGGGCCTCGCGAGCCCGCAGTCGGCGATCCTCTCGGCGGTGATCTTCAACGCGCTGGTCATCGTCTTCCTGATCCCGCTCGCGCTCAAGGGCGTGCGCTATCGCGCGATCGGCGCGGCATCGCTGCTGCGCCGCAACCTCGCGATCTACGGCCTCGGCGGGATCGTCGTTCCGTTCATCGGCATCAAGCTGATCGACGTCGTGCTCGCCGCGATCGGCCTGGTGTGAAGGAGAACACCATGAAAGACATGCTTCGTCCCCTCTTCGTCCTCTTTGCCCTGCTCTCCCTCGTGGTGGGCGTGGCGTACCCGCTCGTCGTGACGGGCGTCGCGCAAGCGGTGTTCCCGTGGCAGGCCAACGGCAGCGTCATCGTCGCGAAGGACGGCAAGGCCGTCGGATCGGAACTGATCGGGCAGCCGTTCTCGGACCCGAAACACTTCTGGAGCCGGCCCTCGGCCACGAGTCCGCAGCCGTACAACGGCGGCTCGTCGGGCGCGTCGAACCTCGGCCCGACGAATCCCGCGTTGATGGACGCCGTGAAAGGCCGCATCGAGGCGCTGCGCGCGGCCGACCCGGGCAACAAGGCACCCGTGCCGGTGGACCTCGTCACCGCATCGGGCAGCGGCCTCGACCCCGACATCAGCGTCGCGGCCGCCAGGTACCAGGTGAATCGCGTCGCGAAGTCGCGCAACCTGCCCGCCGACCGTGTGATGGCGCTGGTCGACGCGAACACCCGGCAGCCGTTGCTCGGGTTCATCGGCGAAGCGCGCGTCAACGTGCTGCGCCTGAACCTCGCGCTGGACGGCATGAGGTAGTCTCGCGCCCATGATCGACGCGCGCCCCGACCCGGACGAGCTGCTCGAGCAGCTGCGCAAGGACGAGGACCGCG
>DATBPW010000529.1:0-6481 GCA_036561125.1 Ramlibacter sp.
AGATTGGCTTCGCCAATCTCACAGTGAGTTCGACCGCGCAGCCGCGGCGGCCCAGAGGTCGATGGGAACAGGACGCGCCAGCGTCCTGCGATGTCCCATGAGGCCTTGCCGGATGCCGCCTGGCGCGAGCGCGCGGACGCAACCAATGCGGACCCAAGCCACCGGATTGCGGGTCAAGCCCGCAATGACAGCTTCACAGCCCGAGCGCGGCGACGCTGCCGCGCCCTTCGCGGATCACGACCGGGTCGCCACCCGTCGCCATCGGCACGAGGTCGACCACCGTCGTGGGCTTCGACGCGCACGGCCCCGCGTCGACCACGCCTGCGAGCTGGTGCTGGAAGCGGTCGCGAATCTCTTGCGCGTCGTTGAGCGCATCGGTCTCGCCGGGCGGGATCAGCGTGGTCGACAGCAGCGGTCCGCCATGCAGCGCGAGCAATTCCTGCAACGTGTGGTGGTCGGGCACACGCAGGCCGATGGTCTTGCGCTGCGGGTGGCTCACGCGGCGCGGCACTTCGCGCGTCGCTTCGAGGATGAACGTGTACGGCCCGGGCGTGCCGAGCTTCATGAAGCGGTACTGGCGGTTGTCGACACGCGCGTAATTTGACAGCTCCGACAGGTCGCGGCACAGCAGCGTGAGGTGATAACGCTCGTCGAGCCGGCGGATCTCGCGCAGCCGGTCGGCCGCGGTCTTGTCGTCGATGTGGCAGGCCAGCGCATAGCTGGAGTCGGTCGGCACTGCGAGCACGCCGCCCTTGTCCAGCAACGCCACCGCCTGCTTGAGCAGGCGCGGCTGCGGGTTCTGCGGATGGATTTCGAAGAGCTGTGCCACGGTGCCCGATTGTCGCTAGGCTTGCACAGTCTCCATCCTGACGCGGTTTTCCCGCACCGTGAGCCAGCCGCCGCCGGCGCCGCACACCGCGATGAGCACGATGCCGGCCAGCGCCGGCGCGTCGGGCACGTGCGAGAACACGACCAGGCCCGCCACCATCGAGAACGCGATCTGCACATACAGGTACGGCGTGAGCGTGGCCGCGGGCGCGCGCTGGTAGCCGAGGATCAGCAGGAAGTGCCCGATCGTGCCCATCAGGCCCATGAAGCCCATGAGGAACCAGAAGACGTTGCGATCGATGTGCGTCCACACGAACGGCAGCGCGAGCGTCGCGATCAGGGTGCCGACCCAGCCCGTGTACAGGTGCAGGGTGACCGGGTCCTCGGTGCGCGCGAGCCGGCTGGTCAGCACCTGGAACCACGCGTTGGTGACGACGAGGCCCAGCGGCAACAGCGTCGCCCACTTGAACGTGTCGGCACCGGGCCGGATGATGACCAGCGTGCCCACGAAGCCGCCGGCCACCAGCAGCCAGCGCAGCGGCGACACGGTTTCCTTCAGCACCGTCGCGGCCAGCAAGGTCACGACCAGCGGCGCGATCATCACGATCGCGGTGAATTCACCCACCGGCATGTGCTTCAGGCTCTCGAAGGCGAACAGGCTGCTCGCGAGCAGCAGCACGCCGCGCAGCACCTGGAATTTCGGGTGCTGCGTGCGCCACACGCGCATGCCGCGCAAGGGCAGCACGACGACCGTCGTCGCAAGCGCCTGGAACGCATAGCGGAACCACAGCGCCATGAGCAGCGGCACGCCGGCGGTGACATACTTCGTCGTGGTGTCCAGCGCCGAGAAGCACAGGCACGCGGCAACGACCAGCGCGATGCCGGCGACCGGATGCGCGTAGCGCGTCACTGGATGCGATGGGCGAGCAGTTCCCACACGGGCGTGAGCTCGCCCGGCAGGTACGGCAGCGCGCCGAGGTCGATGCGGCTTTCCCCGGGGCTGTGGAAGTCGCTGCCGCGCGAGGCCGCCAGGCCGTATTCCTTCGCGGCGTCGGCGTACTCGACGTACTCGGCCGACGTGTGGCTGCCCGTCACGACCTCCACGCCTTCGCCGCCGTGCTGCCGGAACTCCATGAACAGCGCGTACTCCTCGTTCGCCGTGAAACGATAGCGGGCCGGATGCGCGATCACGGCGACGCCGCCCGCGCCGCGGATCCAGCGCACCGCGTCGCCGAGCGACGCCCAGCGGTGGTCGACGTAGCCGGGCTTGCCTTCGGTCAGGAACTTGTCGAAGACCTCGTACGCGTCGCGGCACACGCCCGATTCCACGAGGAAGCGCGAGAAGTGCGTGCGCGAGATCAGCTCGGGGTTGCCCACGTACTTCAGCGCGCCTTCGTACGCGCCCTGGATGCCGACCTTCGCGAGCCCATCGGCCATCTCGCGCGCGCGCGAATCGCGGCCGCCGCGCACGGCCACCAGGCCGCGCTGCATGCCTTCGTCGTCCGGATCGAACCCCAGGCCGACGATGTGCACCGTGCGCCCCGCGAACGACACGGAGATCTCCGTGCCCGTGAGATATTTCATGCCGTGCGCGCGTGCAGCCGCCATCGCGCGGCGCTGGCCGGCGATTTCGTCATGGTCGGTGAGGGACCACAACTCCACGCCGTTGGTCGCGGCGCGCGCCGCGAGTTCCTCGGGCGTCAATGTGCCGTCGGAGACGATCGAGTGGCTGTGCAGGTCGGCATTGAGGATCGACACCTGCGGATTTTAGTTTGCAAGCGGCCGGCGCGCGGGCGCAGGGCCAATGCCTGCTGTCAATTCAGCGCACCGGCTTCTTTCCGGATGTCATGGCGCGTGAGCAGTGCGCATTCGATGCCGGCCTTCAGCGCGGCGACGATCCTGTCGACCGACATCGAGGGCTGCCCCTGGTTCGGCAGCCACGGCACGTGGATGAACCCGCCGCGCGTGTTCTTGAAATGACGGTGGGTCGCGAGTTCGTGCATCAGGCCGTAGAACACGTGGTTGCACACGAACGTGCCCGCGGTCTGCGACACCTCCGCCGCGACGCCCGCACCGAGCATCGCTTCGCGCATCGCCTTGATCGGCAGCGTGCTCCAGTACGCCACCGGCCCGCGTTCGGCGACGGGCGTGTCCACCGGCTGCGCGCCGGCGTTGTCGGGAATGCGCGCGTCGTTCACGTTGATCGCGACGCGCTCGAGCGAGATGGCGGCGCGGCCGCCGGCCTGGCCGGTGCCGATCACGAGCACGGGGCGGTGCCTCATCAATTCGTCGCGCAGGACCGTGATCGCCAGGTCGAAAACCGTCGGCAGCTGCGCGGCGATGATGCGGTGGCCCGCGACCATGCGCCCATGCAGGGCCTGCGCCGCCATCCAGCTGGGGTTCACGCGCTCGCCGCCGAACGGTTCGAACCCCGTCACCAGAACGGTCGGACAGCCGAAGGCGCTGTTGTCTGATGCCGCTACCATGGCGTCACTGTAGCGTAGGAGCCTCTGTTCACGGGAGAAGTGCGATGCGTTGGGAAGGCGGCGAGGAATCGGGCAACGTCGAGGACATGCGCGGCTCGAGCGGGGGCGGCGGCTTCGGCCTGCCGATCGGTGGCGGGCTCGGCATCGGCGCGATCGTCATCGCGCTGGTCGGCGGGGCGATCTTCGGCATCAATCCGCTGACGATCCTGTCGATGCTCGGGGGCGGCGGCAGCGCACCGCCTGCGCACGTGCAACCCGCACCGCCGCAGCACAGCTCGGCTGCCGAAGACAGGAAGGTGGAATTCGTGAAGGTCGTGCTGCGCGACACGGAAGTCGTGTGGGGCAAGCTCTTCCAGGCCGGCGGCGCGACCTATCACCCGCCCAAGCTCGACCTGTACCGCGGCTCGATGCCCACCGGCTGCGGCATGGGCTCCGCCGCGATGGGGCCGTTCTACTGTCCCACCGACCAGAAGATCTACCTCGACCTCGGCTTTTACGACGTGCTGACGCAAAGACTCGGCGCGCCCGGCGATTTCGCCGAGGCGTATGTGATCGCGCACGAGGTCGGCCATCACGTGCAGGACGAGCTGGGCATCACGCGCAAGGTCGATGCGATGCGCTCGCGCATGAGCCAGACGCAGGCCAATGCGCTGTCGGTGCGTGTCGAGCTGCAGGCCGATTGCTTCGCGGGCGTGTGGGGCCACTGGTCGCAGCAAAGCAAGGGCTGGCTCGACCCGGGCGACATCGAATCGGCGATGAACGCCGCCGCGAAGATCGGCGACGACGCGTTGCAGCGCTCCGCGGGGCGCGCGGTGGTGCCGGATTCGTTCACGCATGGCACCAGCGCACAGCGCCAGCACTGGTTCATGACCGGCTACCAGACCGGCAGCGTGAAGGCCTGCGATACGTTCAGCGCCAAGCCGCTCTGACGTTCTTCAGGGGCGCAGCAGCACTTCGAGCCGGTTGCGCCCGTCGCGGCGCTCGTAGCGCAGCGCGCTCGCCACGCGCCGCAGCAGCACGAGGCCGAGCCCGCCCACTTTCGCTTCGTCGACGCTGGCGGGCACCGGCGGCGCGGCGGCCTGCAGCGGATCGAACGGCGGCCCGCTGTCTTCGAACACCAGCGTGACTTCATCGCCGTTGCGGCTTGCGCGCACGGTCATCTCGCCTTCGCCGCTGTCGCCGTAGGCGTGCCACACGATGTTCATGAGCACTTCCTCGAGCGCGAGCTCCAGGCGATACACGAGCTGGCGCGGCAGGCTCGCGGCCGCGACTTCGTCGAGCACGGCAAGGCGCGCGGCTTCGAGGCTCGCGCGGCGTGCGGGCAGGACCGTTGGCAGGCTCAGCCTTCCAGCGCAGCGAGCGCTTCCTGCTGGTCGCGCGTGACCGGCATGAGCTGGTCGAGCGCGACGGCCTCCAGCACCGATGCGACCTCCGGGTTCGCGCCGAACAGCGCGATGCGGCGCCCCTTGTTGCCCATCGCGCGTGCGCTCGTGATGAACAGGCGGATCGCCATCGACGCGAGGAAGTTCACCGACGTCAGGTCGATGGCCGCGTGCCGGTTCGCCGCGACGACCGCGGCGGTGAACCGCGTCTCGATGCTGTCGACGGCGGCCGAGTCGAGCCGGCCCGCCAGGCTCACGACGATCGTCTCGTCGTCGATCGGGATCACGTCGATGTCCAGCGGGAAGTGCGCGTCCATGATGGTGTCGGTCATTTCGTGGGGCTCCTTTGCGTCGACTCTGGGACGTCAGTTTGAAGGAAATGTGACAGCCAGCAGCGTGAAGTCGTCGGCTAGCGGCCCCGGCTTCGCGCGCGCCTTCACGGCATCGTGGATGCGGCGGGCCTCGTGCGCGGCATCGGCCGCGGGCTGCTGCAGCAATGGCGTGAAGCCCGCGAGGCCCAGCTGCGCGCCTGCGGGCGTGTCGATCTCGAAGACGCCGTCGCTGAACACGTACAGCACCGCGCCCTGGGTCACCAGGGTTTCGTCGGAGAGGAACGCGCCGCCGGGCGGCTTCGCACCGACGACGAGGTTGCGCGTGCGCAGCGCCTGCGCATGTTGGCGGTCCGCGCCCACGAGGTAGGACGCGTGGTGGCCCGCCGAGGCGAAGCGCATCACCCGCGACGCCAGGTCGTACACGCCGTACCACATGGAAAAGAACATGCCGTCGTGCTTTTCCATCTGGAACATGTCGTTGAGGCTGCGCAGCACCTGCGCCGGCTCGCGGAAATCGCAGCCGGGCAGCGCACGCTGGCGCATCACGTTCATCACCGACACGCTGTGCATCGCGGCGCCCACGCCATGGCCCGACACGTCGATCAGGTAGATGCCGAACGTGTGTTGGTCCAGCAGCGAGTAGCCGAACGCGTCGCCGCCCAGGTGTGCGGAGGGCACATAGCTCCAGCTTGCGCGCACCGGCCCTTCGAGCAGCGGCGCGGGCAGGAGCGATTCGACGTAGTGGCGCGCCTTCTCGATGTCCTTCTGCTGGGCTTCGGCGTGCTGCGCCTCGGTGCGCGTGAGGTGTTCGTGACGCACCACCTGGTCGCCGAAACGCAGGATCTCGCCCGGCGCGAGCCAGTCGCGCCCTTCGACGCGCCGGCCTTCGACGTAGGTGCCGTTGGTCGAGCCGAGGTCCACCACGCGGATCGACGGGGTCATCGGCGCCAGGCTGAGCTCGCAGTGGTGGCCGGAGACGCGGTGGTCCGCGATGGCCAGCTCGTTGGCCGCGTGGCGGCCGATGCGCAGCGGGCGCTCGCCCAGCCTGATGCGCCGGCCCGGTGTCACGCCCTCGAGGAACACGAGGTAGTGGTCGCGCGGCTCCACCGGCGCGGCGGCGCCCGCGGTCAAGGCGGACGTGGTCACGACCGTGGTGCGTTCGCTGCTGTCCGGGGGCCCGTCGATGATTCCCTCCAGGCGCTGTAACCCTATGGAAACATTATAGGAACGCGACCTGCGACAATCGAGGGTTGATGCCTCTCTCATTCAAGAACCTCCAGCTGGCCGAGCCGCTGGCACGCGCCGTGGCCGAAATGGGCTACGAGCAGATGACGCCGATCCAGGCGCAGGCCATTCCCGTCGTGCTCACGGGCCGCGACGTCATGGGCGCCGCGCAGACCGGCACCGGCAAGACCGCGGCCTTCTCGCTGCCGCTGCTGCAGCGGCTCCTGAA
>DATBPW010000530.1:0-1980 GCA_036561125.1 Ramlibacter sp.
GTCACGCAAGCGGGCCTCGCCACGCGCCGCAAGGTTTTGGGCAGCGAGTACGTGCAGGC
This sequence comes from Ramlibacter sp., assembly GCA_036561125.1. GTDB lineage: Bacteria > Pseudomonadota > Gammaproteobacteria > Burkholderiales > Burkholderiaceae_C > Ramlibacter. Next base: position 60 of record DATBPW010000530.1, read on the forward strand.
CGCGCTCGACAAGGTCACGCCGTTCACGGCGCCGCTGCAGGAGGTCGTCACGCACCACGCGTGGGGCAACACCTGGCAGCGCAAGGGGATCGACCTGAAGACTCGCAGCATCGTCACGGTGTCGATGCTCGTCGCGCTGGGCAAGATGCACGAGCTGAAGATCCACGTGCGCGGCGCGCTGAACAACGGCGTCACGCCCGCGGAGCTGCAGGAGATCTTCCTGCATGCGAGCGTCTATTGCGGCTTCCCCGCGGCGCTCGATGCGTTCCGTACCGCGAGCGAGGTGATCGACGCGAAAACGTGATCGGTACTATGCTAACGGCCCATGACGTGGTCGATCGTCGCGCGTGACGCTTCCGGTGCGCTGGGCATCGCGATCGCCAGCCGCTTCTTCGCGGTCGGCGCGCTGTGCCCGCACATCCGCAGCGGCGTCGGCGCCGTCGCGACGCAGGCGCTCGTGAACCCGATGTATGGGCCGCGTGTGCTCGATGCGCTCGAGCGCGGTGCGACTCCGCAGGAAGCGATCGGCGGCGCAATCGCGCAGGACGAAGGGCGCGAACACCGGCAAGTGCACGCCGTCGCCGCCGATGGGCGCACGTTCGCGCACACCGGCAACGCGTGCGTCGACTGGTGCGGCCACACGCCGGGCGAAGGATTCTCCGTCGCCGGCAACATGCTCGCAGGCCCGCAAGTCATCGATGCGACCGCGCAGGCTTGGCGCGCGAACGCCGCGCTGCCGTTCGCCGAGCGCCTGATCGAAGCCCTGGCTGCAGGCGAAGCCGCCGGCGGCGACAAGCGCGGCAAACAGGCCGCGGCGCTGTTGGTCCACACCACCGAGGACTACGCCGCGCTCGACATCCGCGTGGACGACCACGAAGAGCCGATCGCCGAGCTGCGCCGCCTGTACGCGAAGAGCCTCGAGCGCTTCCAGCCGTTCAGCGCGTTCCTGCCGACGCGCGCGAATCCCGCGGGAACCACCGACCGCGCCGTGATCGACGCCGGCGTAGCGCGCTTCCACGCGCAGCGGGGCCGCTGACAGCCGATGCCGCTGCTCGAAGTCGACAACCTGCGCACCAGCTTCCGCATGGAACGCGGCGGCGAATTCCACGCCGTCGATGGCGTGAGCTTCACGCTCGAGGCGGGCCGCACGCTGGGCATCGTCGGCGAATCCGGTTGCGGCAAGAGCGTGACGTCGCTGTCGATCATGGGCTTGCTGCCGAAAGGGCAGGGGCGCATCAGCGCCGGCGCGGTGCGATTCGAAGGCACGGACCTCGCGACCTTGTCGAAGGCGCAGATGCGCGCGCTGCGCGGCGATCGCATGGCGATGATCTTCCAGGAGCCGATGACGTCGCTGAACCCCGCGTTCACCGTCGGCGACCAGCTCGTCGAAGCGATCCGCGCGCATCGCGATGTTTCCGAAGCCGACGCGCGCGATCGGGCGATCGCCATGTTGCGCAAGGTGCGCATCCCCTCGCCCGAGCAGCGCATCGACGAGTACCCGCACAAGCTGTCGGGCGGGATGCGCCAGCGCGTGATGATCGCGATGGCGCTCGCCTGCGAGCCGCGCCTGCTGATCGCCGACGAACCGACGACGGCGCTGGACGTCACGATCCAGGCGCAGGTGCTGGAACTGATGCGCACGCTGCGCGAAGAGACCGGCACGGCGATCATCCTGATCACGCACGACCTCGGCGTCGTGGCCGAAGTCGCCGACGACGTCGCCGTGATGTACGCGGGCCGCATCGTCGAGAAGGCCCCCGTGCAACAGTTGTTCGCGCAGCCGCAGCATCCGTACACGATCGGGCTGCTCGGCTCGATCCCGAGCATGCACCTCGAACAGGAAAGGCTGCACGCGATCGACGGCCAGGTGCCCACGCCGACGACCCGCATGCAGGGCTGCCGCTTCGCACCGCGTTGCCCG
>DATBPW010000531.1:0-6836 GCA_036561125.1 Ramlibacter sp.
GCCGCCCTTGGTGAAGGCCGCCACCGGCGAGATCGTCTCGGCCGAAGACCTCGGCGGCGGCGACGTGCACACGCGCCTGTCCGGCGTGGCCGACCACCTCGCGCAGAACGACGTGCATGCGCTCGCGCTCGCGCGGCAGGCCGTCGCGACGCTCGACAAGCGCAAGGAGTGGCCCGTCGAAATGCGCGAGGCGCGCGCGCCGAAATACGACCCGAAGGAAATCCACGGCATCGTGCCGCAGGACACGCGCAAGCCCTACGACGTGCGCGAGATCATCGCGCGCATCGTCGACGCCGGCGAGTTCCACGAATTCAAGAGCCGCTGGGGTGGCGCGCCGTCGGGCGGCGGCACGACGCTGGTGTGCGGCTTCGCGCACATCGAAGGCCTGCCCGTCGGCATCATCGGCAACAACGGCATCCTGTACAGCGAATCGGCGCAGAAGGGCGCGCACTTCATCGAGCTGTGCTGCCAGCGCAAGGTGCCGCTGGTGTTCCTGCAGAACATCACGGGCTTCATGGTCGGGCGCAAGTACGAAAACGAAGGCATCGCGCGCCACGGCGCGAAGATGGTGACGGCGGTGGCCACCGCGTCGGTGCCGAAGTTCACCGTGATCATCGGTGGCAGCTTCGGCGCGGGCAACTACGGCATGTGCGGCCGCGCGTACTCGCCGCGCTTCCTGTGGATGTGGCCCAACGCGCGCATCAGCGTGATGGGCGGCGAACAGGCGTCCAGCGTGCTGGCGACGGTCAAGCGCGACGGCATCGAGGCGCGCGGCGGGAAGTGGTCGCCACAGGAGGAGGCGGATTTCAAGAAGCCGCTGCTCGACCAGTTCGCGTTCCAGTCGCATCCTTACTACTCCAGCGCGCGCTTGTGGGACGACGGCGTGATCGACCCGGCCGACACGCGCCGCGTGCTTGCGCTGGGCCTGTCCGCCGCGATGAACGCGCCGATCGGCGAGCCGAAGTTCGGCGTCTTCAGGATGTGACCATGGACAGCATCTACCTCACCCACGACCACGAACTGCTGCGCGAGCAGATCGCGCGCTTCATCGCCCGCGAAGTCGAGCCGCATGCCGACGCATGGGAAGAGCAGGGCTTCGTGCCGCGTGACGTGCTGCGCCGCATGGGCGACGCCGGCCTGTTCGGCCTGATGTACGGGTCGCAGTACGGCGGCGCGGAAGCCGACGCGCTGACCAACCTCGTGTTCGCCGAGGCGCTGTCGCAGTCGACGTACGCGGGCTTCATCATCACCGTGCTCGTGCACACCGACATGGCGAGCCCGCACCTGCACCACGCCGGCAGCGCGGCGCAGAAGGAGAAATACCTGCGCCGCGTGATCCAGGGCGAGCTCATCACGGCAGTGGGCATCACCGAGCCGGGCGCGGGATCGGACGTCGCGGGCATTCGCACGACGGCGAAGCGCGATGGCGCGGATTGGGTGATCAACGGCACGAAGATGTTCATCACCAACGGCGTGCATGCCGACCTGTATTTCGTCGCGGCGAAGACCGGGCCGGGCAAGCGCGAGATGTCGATGTTCATCGTCGAGAAGGGCACCCCGGGCTTTTCCGTCGGGCGCGCGCTGAAGAAGACCGGCTGGCTCTCGTCCGACACGGCGGAGCTCGTCCTGGACAACGTGCGCGTGCCCGCGGCCCACCTGCTCGGCGAGGAAGGCAAGGGCTTCTATTCGGTGATGAAGAACTTCCAGACCGAACGCATCGCGCTGGCGGCGATGGCCGTGGGCCATTGCACGCGCGCACTGGAAATCACGCTGGACTACGTGCGGCAGCGCCAGGCGTTCGGCGGGCCGCTGTGGAACCAGCAGGCGATCCGCCATCGTTTGTCGATGCTCGACGCCAAGACGCGCGCAGCCCGGCAATTCATGTATCACTGTGCGTGGCGCGTGACGCGGGGCGACGACATCGTGCAGGATGTGTCGATGCTCAAGGCGCTCACCGGCGAGCTCGTCAATGAAGTCGTGCAAACCTGCCAGCAGTTCCACGGCGGCATGGGCTACATCCGCGAGACCGCGATCGAGCGCCTGTGGCGCGACGCGCGCGTGCTGGCGATCGGCGGCGGCGCGACCGAGGTGATGCTCGAGGAAGTGGCCAAGCGCTATTGAAACGAAGGGACCGGCGGCGATGAAACACCTGGAACTGCGCTACGACAGCGGCGTCGCGACCGTGACGCTCAACCGCCCCGAGGTGCGCAACGCCTTCAACGACGAAGTGATCGCGGAGCTCGCCGGCGTGTTCGTCGAACTGGGCGAGCGCGCCGAAGTGCGGTGCATCGTGCTCGCGGGCAACGGGCCGGCGTTCTGCGCGGGCGCGGACCTGAACTGGATGAAGCGCATGGCGTCGTACACGTACGACGAGAACGTGGACGACGCGCGGGCGCTCGCGAACATGCTGCGCGTGCTCTACAAGTGCCCGAAGCCGACGATCGCGCGCGTGCAGGGCGATGTCTACGCCGGCGGCACGGGCCTGGTCGCCGCATGCGACGTCGCTGTCGCGGTCGATACGGCCAATTTCTGCCTGAGCGAAACGCGGCTCGGGCTCATTCCCGCCACCATCAGCCCCTACGTGATCCGCGCGATGGGCGCGCGCGCGGCGCATCGCTGGTTCCTCACGGCGGAGCGCTTTGGCGCCGCCGAGGCGCGTCGCACCGGGCTCGTGCACGAAGTCGTCAAGGCCGATGCGCTCGACGCGAAAGTCGGCGCGATCGCGCAGGCGCTCGTCGCGGCCGGCCCGGCGGCGGTCAAGGCGTGCAAGGAACTCGTGCACGACGTCGGCGGCCGCGCGATCGATCATGTGCTGGTCGAGCGCACCGTCAAGGCCATCGCCGACATCCGCGTGAGCGACGAGGGGCGCGAAGGCATCCAGTCGTTCCTCGGCAAGCGCAAGCCGTCATGGACCGCGTGATCGACACGCCGCAACTGTTCGCGCTGGCGGCGGCGCTCGGCTGGGCCAGCGGCATCCGGCTGTACGCGGTCGTGCTGCTCACGGGCCTTGCGGGGTATTCCGGTTTCGTCGAACTGCCGCACGGCCTGCACGTGCTGCAGAACCCGGCCGTGCTCATCGCGGCGGGCTTCATGTGCTTCGTCGAATTCTTCGCCGACAAGATCCCGTACGTCGACACGCTGTGGGACACCGTGCACACGCTGATCCGCATTCCCGCCGGCGCGGCGCTCGCGGCCGGCGCGCTCGGCGCCGATGGCCAGACGATGGCATGGGTCGGCGCCATCCTCGGCGGCACGCTCGCGGCGACGAGCCACGTCACGAAGCTCACGACGCGCGCGGCGGTGAACACGTCGCCCGAGCCGTTTTCCAACATCGCGGTGTCGCTGGGCGAGGACGGCTTCGTCGTCTTCATGTTGTGGCTGTCGGCCACGCACCCGGCGATGTTCGCGGGGGTGCTGGTTCTGTCCATCGCCGTTGCCATCGTTCTCGTCGTCACGCTCTACAGGTTCCTGCGCGTCGTGCTGGGCAGGCTCTCGCAACTTCTTTCCGGCCACGTGCCGCAGATTCCCCATGTTCAACAAGATCCTGGTCGCTAACCGGGGAGAGATCGCTTGCCGTGTGGCCGCGACGGCGCGGCGCATGGCTATCCGTACGGTCGCGGTGTACTCCGATGCGGACGCGAATGCCAAGCACGTGAAGGCCTGCGACGAGGCCGTGCACATCGGCGGCAGCGCGCCGCGCGACAGCTACTTGCGCTGGGAGCGCATCATCGACGCGGCGAAGGCGACCGGCGCGCAAGCGATCCACCCCGGCTACGGCTTCCTGTCGGAGAACGAGGAGTTCGCGCAGGCTTGCGCCGACGCGGGCCTCGTGTTCATCGGGCCGCCGGCGTCCGCGATCAAGGCGATGGGCCTAAAGGCGGAGTCCAAGCAGCTGATGGAAAAGGCCGGCGTGCCGCTGGTGCCCGGCTACCACGGCGCGGCGCAGGACCCGCAGCTGCTGAAGAAGGAAGCGGACCGCATCGGCTACCCCGTGCTGATCAAGGCCAGCGCCGGCGGCGGCGGCAAGGGCATGCGCGCGGTGGACCGGGCCGATGACTTCATGGCGGCGCTGGATTCGTGCAAGCGCGAAGCGACGAATTCTTTCGGCGACGATGCGGTGCTGATCGAGAAGTACGTCCAGCGCCCGCGCCACATCGAGATCCAGGTGTTCGGCGACACGCACGGCAACTACGTCTACCTGTTCGAGCGCGACTGCTCCGTGCAGCGGCGCCACCAGAAGGTGCTGGAGGAAGCGCCCGCGCCCGGCCTGCCCGCGACGATGCGCAAGCAGATGGGCGATGCGGCCGTGGCCGCTGCGCGCGCGGTGAACTACGTCGGCGCGGGCACGGTGGAGTTCATCGTCGAGCAGCGCGGTGGCGAGATGAACTTCTTCTTCATGGAGATGAACACGCGATTGCAGGTCGAGCATCCGGTGACGGAAGCGATCACCGGCCTCGATCTGGTCGAATGGCAATTGCGCGTTGCCAACGGCGAGCCGCTGCCGAGGAAGCAAGGCGAGCTCGCGATGCGCGGGCACGCCATCGAAGCGCGAATCTGCGCCGAGAACCCCGACAACAATTTCCTGCCGGCGACCGGCCGGCTCGAGGTCGCGCGCTGGCCGGAGCACGCGTCCTTCACGCGCGGCAACGTGCGCGTCGATACCGGCTTCGGCGAAGGCGACGCGGTCACGCCGTTCTACGACTCGATGATCGCCAAGCTGGTCGTCCATGGCGACACGCGCGAGCAGGCGCTGGCCCGACTCGACGAGGCGCTAGCGCACACCCACATCGTCGGCGTCGCGACCAACGTGCAGTTCCTGCGGCATGTGGTGAAGAGCCGTTCGTTCGCGCAAGCCGACCTCGACACGGCGCTGATCCCGCGCGAAGCGGCGGTGTTGTTCAGGCAACAGCCGGTGGCGCTCGCGCATGCCGCCGCGGCCGCGATCGCGCAGGCGCTGCTGGAAGAACGCGCCGGGCAGGATCGCGACCCGTTCAGCCGGCGCGACGGCTTCCGCGCGTTCGGCGTGGCGACGCGCCGCTTCGAATTCGATTTCGCAGGCGAGCACGCCGCGGCGATGCTGAGCTACCTGCACGACGGCGCGCTGGCGCTCACGGTGGGCAACGTCTCGGGCAGTTTGTCGTTCGAACACTCGGCCCGCGGCATCGACATCCACTTCGCGGGTGAGCGCTTCGCCGCGGCGGTGTATGCAAGCGGCGAGACCGACCACGTCTTCACGGAGCGCGGCGCGGCGAGCATCGTCTCGCTGGACCTGCTCGCGCATGCGGGCGAGGGCGCGAGCGAGGGGGGGCGCCTGACCGCGCCAATGCCCGGCAAGGTGCTGTCGTTCGCGGTGAAGGCCGGCGACAAGGTGCGCAAGGGGCAGGCGCTCGCGGTGATGGAAGCGATGAAGATGGAGCACACCATCGCGGCGCCCGAAGACGGCACCGTGCAAGAGTTGCTCTACGCGCCGGGCGACCAGGTGGCGGAAGGCGCGGAGCTGCTCAAGCTGGGGTGACAATCCAGCCATGCGCATCATCTTTTCCGCGCAGCAGACCCGGACCCAGCCGTGGCTGGACGCGTTGCGTCGCGAGTTCCCCGATGCGGACATCGAGGAATGGCGCCCGGGTGCCGCACCGGCCGATTACGCTGTCGTGTGGCGCCCGTCGCAAGGCATGTTCGACGAGCAACCGCAGCTGAAGGCGATCTTCAACATGGGCGCGGGCGTCGATGCGCTGCTTGCGCTGAAGCTGCCGCCGCACGCGCCGCTCGTGCGCATCGGCGACGGCGGCATGGCGGTGCAGATGGCTGAGTACGTCTGCCATGCGCTGATCCGGCATTTCCGCGAATTCGACTGCTACGAGGACGACGTGCGGCACGGCGCGTGGTCGTTCCGCCGGCCGCGCCGCCGCAATGAATTCCCGGTCGGGATCATGGGGCTGGGTGTGCTGGGGCAGCGCGTCGCACAGGCAGTTGCCCATTTCGAATTCCCGCTGCGCGGCTGGAGTCGCACGGCGAGGCAGATCGACCGCATGCAGTGCTTCGCGGGCGACGCGCAGTTCGGCGAGTTCCTGTCCGGCACGCGCGTGCTGGTGTGCCTGCTGCCGCTCACGCCGGAAACCGACGGCATCATGAACCGGCAAACCCTGTCGAAGCTGCTGCCGCTGGGCTATGTCATCAACGTCGCGCGCGGCGCGCACCTGGTGGAGGAAGACCTCGTGGAACTGCTGGACAGCGGCCATCTTGCCGGCGCGACGCTGGACGTCTTTCGCACCGAGCCGCTGCCCGAGGGCCATCCGTTCTGGAAGCACCCGAAGGTGACGGTCACGCCGCACACGTCGGCGCGCACGCTGCGCGACGAAACCATCGAGCAGATCGCCGGCAAGATCCGCCGCTTCGAGCGCGGAGAACCCATTGCCGGCGTGGTTGACAAGCAAAGAGGATACTGACGCCATGAAATTGCCGGGCAAGGTGAAACTGGTCGACGTGGGCCCGCGCGACGGCCTGCAGAATGAAAAAGAGATGGTGCCCGCCGAGGTGAAGGTGCGGCTGGTGCACATGCTGCAGGACGCCGGGCTGAACGACATCGAGGTCACCAGTTTCGTGTCGCCGAAGTGGGTGCCGCAGATGGCGGACAACGCCGAAGTCATGGCCGCGATCCAACGCAAGCCGGGTGTGCGCTATTCGGTCCTGGTGCCCAACATGAAGGGCTTCGAAGCGGCCGTCGAATCGAAGCCGGACGAAATCGTCGTCTTCGGGGCCGCGAGCGAAAAGTTCAGCCAGCGCAATATCAACTGCTCGATCGCGGAATCGATCGAACGCTTCGCACCCGTCGTCGA
>DATBPW010000532.1:0-3461 GCA_036561125.1 Ramlibacter sp.
TGCGCGCGGCGGCTCAGCGTGCGCCGCGGCGGCTCCGCGGGATGCGCGGCAAGGGGATCGTTCGGATCGGTCGGCGATGGGCTCATGGTTGACCTTGTTATGGCCGGCCGGGAACAGCGCACGCCCGGTGCCGTAGCTTGCAACCAATGATGATGCCTCAGCCATCGGCCCTGCGCGCAAGAGCGCGTAGGCCCAGTCCTGCGAACGGGCAGGAACTTTACCGATGGTTAACCGGCCATTGACGCGCGCGTCATTGGCCGATGCGCGGCTACTCGAGCGCGGCGCTGAAGTCGCCCATCTTCGGGCGCACGCCCGGCAGTTGCGGCAGGCCCCAGCGCTTCGAGATGAATTGCAGGATCGACGTGGTGTCGTAGGTCGTGTGGTCGACGAACCCCTTCTTCACGTGCGGCCCGATCAACAACGTGGGGATGCGCGTGCCCGGCCCGAAGCGGTCGCCCCAGCCGGGCCCCGTCGGCGGCGCGACGTGGTCCCAGTAGCCGCCGTTCTCGTCGTACGTGACGATCACGAGCATGTCCTTCCACTGCGGGCTCGCGCGCAGTTTCTGCAAGAGCCCGTCGATGTGCATGTCGCCCGTCATCACGTCGGTGTACGACGGATGCTGCGTGTCGCGGCCCGCGGGCTTGTAGAAGCTCACCGCGGGCAGCGTGCCGGTTTCGATCGCATGCACGAAATCATCGCCGTCCTTCAGGTGCTGCGCGCGGTCCGCGGTGCCCGGCGCATAGCGCACGTAGTAGTTGAACGGCTGGTGGTGCGGCTGGAAGTTGGGCGAGTTGTTGGTGCGCGTGTAGATGATCGTGCGATGCGCGCTCGCGGGTTGCTCGCCATCCGCGAGCGCCTGCCGGTAGGCGCCGCCGTACCAGGCCCACGACACGCCCTGGGCCGACAGCAGGTCGCCGATCGTCGTCGCGGTCTGCGGCGGCAGCGGCAAGCCGCTGCCCTTGGTGCCCGCGGGGTCGGCGTATTCCTTGGGCCCGTTCGCCGCGGGCGGAATGCCGCTGGGCTCGTAAGGCGGCTGCATCGTGTTGAGCGCATAGCCGTCGGGCGAGATCTGGCCGCCGCCCGCGCTGAACACGCGCACCGGCCCGTCCTTCGCCGAGGGCGAGTCGGGCCGCCGCTCGAGCTTGCCGTTCGCATCGAGGCGCACGTGCATCGACGCGGGCGCGTTGTCGAACTTCGGCGCGCACGCGCAGACCAGGTACTGGTGATTGAGGAACGACCCGCCGAACGCGCCCATGAAGAAGTTGTCGGCCAGCGTGTATTGGCGCGCCCATTGCCACACGCGAAACTGCGAGCCGTCGTAATAGCCCATCACCCAGCCGCCGACGTTCGACATCGCGGCGAACTTGTCGTTGCGCCCGCCGTCGATCTGCTCGATGTTGTGCCAGAACACGTGGATCGGCCCGGGCACGAGCTGCGTCGGCGGCCTGTTCACGGGCGGCGCGTCGATGCGGAACGGCTTGTTGGGCAGGCGCGGGTAGCCGGCGAGCGGCTTGCCGTCCGGGCCCCACACCACGAGTTCGGGCAGCGGCGTGCCGTCCTGGTCCACCTGCGTGTACTGCGCCGGCGTGGCGTTGGCGACGCCGTTCGCGCCGGGGAACATCCCGTACATGTTGTCGAAGCTGTGGTTCTCCGCGTAGATCACCACGAGGTTCTTGACCTGGTCCGCGCGTGCGGCGGCGTCGCCTTGCGGCGCTTGCGTGGCGCAGCCGGCGAGCAGCGCCAGCGCGATGGGCAGGACGAGTTTCTTCATGCGCGCGAGGCTAGCACCGGGCGCCGTGCGCGTGAATCAGTGATGACGCGCGTCGTAGATGCCCGAGGCGATGTAGATGCCGCCCATCAGCGTGTGCTGCACCGAGAAGTTCGCGAGCCGCGGCTCGATCAGGCTGCACGGGTGAGCCAGGCCTTCGAGCGAGGTGGTCGAGTACAGCGCGGCCAGCATCACGAAGCCATTGGTCGGCAGCGCCCAAGGCGGCGCCCATTGCAACCCAGCGGCCGCGACGCGCGCACCGGGCTTCAGGTGCGCGAAGATGTTGTCGACGGATGCCTCGTCGCGCAGCACGTCGTGCGTGAAATGGAACAGTGCCGCGTCCGCCTTGCCGCCGATGGGCGCCGTCGCCGCCGGCGCGAGCAAAAAGTCGACGTTGCTCCAGCCGTTCGCGGCGACGCGCGCACGGGCCAGTTCCATCATCTCCGGCGACTGCTCGATGGCGACGATGCGGCCCGCGTCGCGCACGCGGCTGTGCAGGCGCTCGAAGCTCAGGCCCGTGCCCGCGCCGACGTCGAGCACCACGTCCGCCGGGTGCAGGTGCAACTGCGCGATCGATTCGGCACGGACCGGCTCGAACAGCAGCAGCTCGTTGTCGTAGTACTTCGCGCGGCGCTCGTACTGCGCGAGGGCGGCTTGCCGGTCGGGCCGGCGGCCCGGCTCGATGCGGTGCCGCATGGCGCGTGCTCCTATTGGGTGATGGCGACGAGCACGCTGCAGGGCGCGTGCTCGATCAGCGAGCCCGAGATCGACCCGCGCCACCAGCGCGCGGCCCAGCTGTCCAGGTGCTTGTGGCCGACGATGATCAGGTCGGCCTCGACCTTCTTCGCGAACTTGGTGATTTCGTCGATCGCTTCGCCGACCACCACTTCGCCCTTGGCGCTGGTGCCGATGTCGGCGAGGCGCCGCACGCCGTCGTCGAGCACGGCCTGGTGCTTCTTCTTCTCGCGCTCTTCCAGCTCGATGTCGTACACGCCGCCTTCGAGGCCCACGAAGCTCATCGCCGAAGGCATGACCGCGATCAGGTAGAGCTCGGAGTGGCTCCACTGGCAGATCTCCCTCGTGTCGAGCAAGGCCTTCTGACCGGCGTCGGAGCCGTCGTAGGCCAGCAGGATGCGCTTGTACATGGGGCTGTCTCCGCAACGTGTGGCGCAAGGATAGACCGGCCGGGGCCGTTTGTCACAAGACGCGATATCAGCGTTTGCCCCTAAGTTGCGGGCGTCAAGCCGCCACCGGCAAGGCCACCGGGCGGCCCTCGATCTGCCGCACTTCGATCCGCCCGGCGAACACGCGTTCGAGCGCGCGGTGCGTCACCGCATCGGTGCACGCGCCGTGGTGCACGACACGTCCCGCGTCCATCACGACGAGTTCGTCCGCGTGCAGTGCCATCGTGATCTCGTGCAGCACCGCGACCGCCGTCCCGCCGCGCTGCACGTGAGCGCGCACGATGGCCAGCCAATCGGCCTGGTGCGGCGGGTCGAGGTTGGCGAGTGGCTCGTCCATGACCAGCACCGGCGCGTCCACCGCGAGCGCGCGCGCCAGCAACACGCGCTGGCGCTCGCCGCCCGACAACTGGCCGAGCGGGCGGTCGCGCCAGTCCCAGCATTGCGTCTGGCGCATCGCCGCTTGCACGGCGGCGTGGTCGGCCGCGGTGGCCGGGCCGAGCCACGCCTGG
>DATBPW010000533.1:0-2356 GCA_036561125.1 Ramlibacter sp.
CTCGCGCGCCGTCGCTTCGCCCAGCCCCGATGCGCCGCCGGTGACGATGGCCGCGTGTCCTTCGATCTTCATGCGTGCTCCGGTTTCAGCGTCGACGGCAGCTGGTCGTCGTGGAAGGCCTGCACCAGCGCGTCGCGCTGCTTGAGCACCGCGCGCTGGTTGATCGAGCCCTTGTCGGTGACTTCACCCTTGTCGATCGACGGCGGCTCGGTGAGGATGTGCAGGCGGGCGATGCGCGTCGCGCTGCCGGTCGCCGATGCCGCAAGTGTGTCGAGCACCTTCTGGAAGTGCCGGCGGACTTCACCCTCCGGCAATTGCTTCAGCTTGGCGGTGGGGAAGACCAGCGCACCGACCTCGTTGCGATTGAGGCCCGTGATCACGGCGTCCTGCACGTACGGTGCGCCGGCCGCGATGATCTTCGCGCGCAGCGGGCCGACGCTCACGAACGTTCCTGTGGCAAGCTTGAAGTCCTCGGCGATGCGGCCGTCGAACTTCAGGCCCTTGTGCGGGTCCCGCGGATCGATCCACAGCACCGCGTCGCCGGTCTTGAAGAAGCCTTCCTCGTCGAAGTGCTCCGCCGTCTCGTGCGCCGCGCGCCAGTAGCCGGGCGTGACGTTCGGGCCCTTGTAGCGGATCTCCGTCTTGCCGTCGACCGGCGCGAGCTTGAGTTCCATGCCCGGCGTGGGCAGGCCGAGGTAGCCGGACTTCACTTCGGGGTTCGTGATGAACACCGCGAACGGCGACGACTCCGTCATGCCCAGGCCCGTGCCCATCACGATGCGCTCGCCGATCTCGGCTTCCTGCACTTCATGCAGCAGGTCCCACACGGGCTGGCCGAGCGCTGCGCCGGCATAGAAGAACATGCGCACGCGCGACAGCAAATTCCTGCGCAGCTGCGCGTCGTCCTTCATCGCATGCGCGATCGCCTCGAAGCCGGTCGGCACGTTGAAGTACACGGACGGCGCGATCTCGCGCAGGTTGCGCAGCGTCTCCGCGATGCCCGCGGGTGTGGGCTTGCCGTCGTCGATGTACAGCGTGCCGCCGTTGTAGATCGCGAGGCCGACGTTGTGGTTGCCGCCGAACGTGTGGTTCCACGGCAGCCAGTCGACCAGCACGGGCGGCTCCTGCGCGAGCACCGGCATCGACTGGCGCATCTGCTGCTGGTTCGCGCACCACATGCCGTGCGTGTTGATCACGGCCTTGGGCAATTTGGTCGAGCCCGACGTGAAGAGGAACTTGGTGATCGTGTCGGGGCCGGTGGCTGCCATCGCCGCATCGATCGCGGGCGTGGGCTCGCTCTCGGGCGGCTGTCCATAGATCACTTCGGTGCCCTGCGGCACTGCTGCGCGCGCAGCCTTGCCGTAGCGCGCTTCGTCCGTCGCGAACACGAGGCCGGGCGTCAGCGTGTTGATCACGTGGCGCAACTTCTCGTAGTCCTGGCTGATCGTCGAATACGCGGGCGACACGGCGCAGTGCGGCACGCCGGCGTACAGGCACCCGAGCGCGAGCAGCGCGTGCTCCAGGCCGTTCTCGCTCAGGATCGCGACGGGGCGGTCGGCGGACAGCTTGCGGTCGACGAGTGCCTGGCCGATGCGCCGCGCCTTCTGCAGCGCCTCGCCGAAAGTGACGCGCTGCCAGTCGCCCGTGGTCCCGTCCGCGTTGTGCCGGCGGCGCGCCATGAAGACGCGGCCCGGATCGGTGGTCGCCCAATGCACGAGGCGGTCCGTCATGCGCTTCGCGTACGGCTGCAGCGCCTGGTCGGCGCGGACGTACACGACGCCGCCCGGGCCTTCGCGCAGCACGCAGCGCGTGACGCCGAACTCCATCGGCCGGTAGCGCGCGGACGTGCTCACGTCTTCTTGACCTTCGGCCCGCGGCCTTCGAGGAACTCGCGCACGCGCTCCTTGGCCTCCGGCGCGCTTTGCGCGATCGCGGCCATCAGTGCCTCGGTGAGGAAGCCCTGGTCCGCCGGCTGCTCGGAAATGCGCGGCAGCGCGTGCATCAGTGCGTAGTTGGTGAGCGGCGCGTTCTTGGCGACGCGCTGCGCGATCTCCATCGCTTTCGCGGATGCCTGGCCTGGCGGCACGATGTATTGCGACAAGCCGATGCGCTCGCCTTCCTTCGCGTCGTACACGCGGCCGGTGAACATCATGTCGGCCATGCGGGCTTCGCCGATGAGGCGCGGGATGCGCACCGCGCCGCCGCCGCCGACGAAGATGCCGCGCGAGCCTTCGGGCAGCGAAAAGAACGCGGTCTCGTCGGCCACGCGGATGTGGCAGGCCGCCGCGAGCTCCAGGCCGCCACCCACGACCGCGCCGTGCAATGCGGCGATGACCGGTGCCGGGCCGAACTGCAC
>DATBPW010000534.1:0-6197 GCA_036561125.1 Ramlibacter sp.
GATGAACGGGTCGAGGTCGCCGTCCAGCACCTTCTGGGTGTTGGAGATTTCGACGTTGGTGCGCAGGTCCTTGATGCGGCTCTGGTCCAGCACGTAGCTGCGGATCTGGTGGCCCCAGCCCACGTCGGTCTTCGTCGCTTCGAGCTTCTGCTGTTCTTCCATGCGCTTGCGCATCTCGAAGTCGTACAGGCGCGAGCGCAGGCGTCGCCACGCGACGTCGCGGTTGCTGTGCTGGCTGCGGCTGTCCTGGCATTGCACGACGATGCCGGTGGGCATGTGGGTCAGGCGCACGGCCGAATCCGTCTTGTTGATGTGCTGGCCACCGGCGCCGGACGCGCGGAAGGTGTCGACGCGCACGTCGGCCGGGTTGATGTCGATCTCGATCGAGTCGTCGATCTCCGGATACACGAACACGGACGCGAAGCTCGTGTGCCGCCCGCCCGCGGAATCGAACGGCGACTTGCGCACCAGGCGGTGCACGCCCGTCTCGGTGCGCAGCAGGCCGAACGCGTAGTCGCCTTCGATCTTGATCGTGGCGCTCTTGATGCCCGCGACGTCACCGGGCGTTTCGTCCTCGGTCGACGCCTTGAAGCCCTTGCGCTCGGCGTACTTGAGGTACTGGCGCAGCAACATCGACGCCCAGTCGCACGCCTCGGTGCCGCCGGCGCCGGCCTGGATGTCGAGGAAGCAGTTGAGCGGGTCGGCCGGGTTGTTGAACATGCGCCGGAATTCCAGGCCTTCCACCTGCCGCGCGAGCCGCTGCGTATCGGTTTCGATCGTGGCGAGGCCCGCCTCGTCGCCGTCGTCCTTGCTCATCTCGTAGAGCTCGAGGTTGTCCGAGAGCTCGCGCTGCAGGTCGCCGATCGTGACGACCACGCCTTCGAGCTGCTTTTTTTCCTTGCCGAGTTCCTGCGCCTTCTTCGGTTCGTTCCAGACCGCGGGGTCTTCGAGCGAGGCGTTGACCGTCCTCAAGCGTTCCGACTTGGCGTCGAAGTCAAAGATACCCCCGAAGCGCTTGCGTGCGCGCCAGGAGGTCGGCCAGCTGCGTGCCGATGGCGTTGATGTGTTCTGCGTCCATGCTTGTGATCCGGAAAGGGCCGGATTTTCGCACGACGAAGGAGTTGTCACCCCGGCGCAGGCCGGGGTCGTTGGCGATGGATGAGGCGCGCCCTTTCAACCGCCAACGGTCCCGGCCTGCGCCGGGATGACATCGCTACCGCGATGTCACCTGAACGCGCCGAGCTTCGCCTGCGCGCCGCGGTTGCCCATGGCCGATGCGCGCTCGAGCCATTTGACCGCTTCGGTTGCATCGCGCGACACGGTCGCGCCTTCGAGGTACGCGATCCCGAGGAAGTAGCTCATCTCGCTGCGGCCGAACCTGATGCCTTCCGGCGTGGACTTGCCCGAGCGCTTCACCACCGCCGGAACGTCGCCCGTGCCGTTGGCGTACGCGTGCATCTCGCGGATCGTGTCGACGTAGAACTGGTCGCGTGCCTTCATGTCGGCCTGCTTCTCCGCGGGCGACACGGTGGCGAGCAGTTCGTCGCCCAGGATCGGCAGCGCCTCGAAGGGCGTCATGCCGCCTTGCATGCGCGGGTTGTACCAGGCGCGCAGCATCACGCGATCGAGCGGCAGCAGCCCGTCGATCTTCCACGGGAAGTAGCTCAGCACCGTCTGGCCGGCCGGGTGGCCGCGCACGCCCATCACGTGCATGGACTCGTGGTACGCGCAGCGCCACGCGTCGCGGTCGCGCATCTGCACCGTCGCCGAATCGATCTTGGTCTCGGTCTTGAAATCCAGGAAGGTCACGCACGGCTGGTTGTCTTCCAGCGCGTTGTCGGGAAGGATCTGCACAGTGACGTTCGCGCTCTGCTCTTCCGGCGTGCCGGTGACGTCGCGCACGTTCAAGTGCGCCTCCGCCGTCACCGCGCGCAGCGCTTCCATCTCGTGGTCGTGGTGCTGCGCGACGTTGACGCCCGTGAAGCGCACGCGCAGTTCGCTGTCTTCCCACTTCACGATGCGCGTGGGCGTGCCGCTCTGGTGCCACAGCGCTTCCCAGAGGGTCTGCAAGCCCTGGTTGAACTCATCAGTGGTCTGGGCCGCGACCGAAAACGGCAGCAGGCACGCCGCCAGCAACAGTCCCCAAATTCCTCGTCGCATCCGTCACTCCGCCAACAACTTGTGTCGTGGCGCAAAGGTACGGTAGGACGCCTCCTACGACAAGTGCTGTTACCTGCTTACGCCGAGTGGCCGGCGTACAACGGGAATTTTTGGCGCTGGAAGAGCAGGTTGGACCGCCGCCGCAGCGCTAGCTCAGGAATTCGTCGATGAGCTGCGCGACCTGCGCGGGCTGGTCGTGATGGAGCATGTGGCCCGCGTCTTCCACGCGCGCGACGCGGCAGTGGGGAATCGATTTCAAACGTTCGTGGTATTCGGCGAGCGTGTAGCGGTGCTGCCACCACTGGCTCAGGCTGTCGTCGCTGGCCTCGACTGCCAACACCGGCGCCGAGATGCACTTGTAGATCTCGAGCACTTCATCGACGCGGTACAGGCTGGCGTTGGTGATCTTGTGCGCCGGGTCGCCGAGGATGCGCCATTGGCCGGCGGCATCGGGCCGCGCCCAGCGCAGCGCGAGCCACTCGGCCTTGTCGGCGGGCAGGCGCGGGTTGGTCTTCATCAAGCGGCGCGCGACGCCGGCCGCGGAGTCGTACGACTTCAGGTCCATCTCGCCGCGATGGAAGGCCTTGAGCTCGTCGATCCATTTCGAATAGCGCTTGGGCGCCATCGCCGCCTGCGTCACGGCCAGGCCGAAGCCTTCGAGGTTCACCAGACGCCGGATGCGCTGCGGCCGCGATCCGGAATACATCATCGCGACGTTGCCGCCCATGCTGTGGCCCACCAGGTTCACGGGGGCATCGGGCGAATAGTGGTCGATGAGGAAATCGAGGTCGGCGAGGTAATCGGGGAACCAGTAGTTGTCGGCCGGCGGCGACTCGGTCAGGCCGTAGCCGCGCCAGTCGGGCGCGATCACCCAATGGTCGCCCGCCAGCGCATCGACGACGAACTGCCACGACGCGGCGACGTCCATCCAGCCGTGGACCATCACGAGCGGCACCTTGCCGGGCGCCGGTTCGCCCCACGTCAGGACGTGGTACTTCACATTGCGAATGGGGACAAACTCGCTGCGCGCGATCTTCCTGGGTTGGTACATTGGGCCCGATCATAGGAGCAAGGCCGATGAAGGCGAGTCCGGGCCGCGACAACTACGCGGCGATGCACGCGAATTTCCGCTGGCAGGTGCCAGCGCACTTCAACATCGCCGAGGTGTGCTGCGCACGCTGGGCACGCCGGGCGGATGCCGATGCGCGCATCGCGATCCGCGCGCACGGGGCGCACCCCGACTGGAGCACGTTGACGTTCGCCGAACTGCAATTGACGGCGAACGCGCTGTCGAACCTGCTCGCCGCGCACGGCGTCCAACGCGGCGACCGCGTCGCGATCGTCATGCCGCAGCGCTTCGAAACCGCGATCGCGTACATGGCGGTGTTCCAGATGGGCGCGGTCGCGATGCCGCTGTCGATCCTGTTCGGCCCCGACGCGCTCGAATACCGGCTGCGCAACAGCGATGCGGTCGTGGCGATCTGCGACGAGAACTCGTTCGCCGCGGTCCAGGAAGTGCGCGCGGCCTGCCCCGCGCTGCGCAAGGTGTTCGGCGTCGGCAAGATCGCAGAGCAGGCCGACGTGCACTACGCGCGCATGACGTCGCGCCAAAGCAGCGAGTTCACCGCGGTGCAGACGACGTGCGACGAGGGCGCGGTGCTGATCTACACGAGCGGCACGACCGGGCCGCCGAAAGGCGCGTTGATTCCGCATCGGGCGCTGATCGGGAATCTGCCGGGTTTCGTTTGCAGCCAGAACTGGTTCGGCTTCGAGGCAGAGGGAGAAAGCCAGGCTGTCTTCTGGTCGCCCGCGGACTGGGCATGGACGGGCGGGTTGATGGACGCACTGCTGCCGTCACTCTATTTCGGCCGCCCCATCGTCGCGTACAACGGCCGCTTCTCGCCCGAGCTGGCGTTCACGCTGATGCAGGAGCACGGCGTGACGCACAGCTTCCTGTTTCCCACCGCGCTCAAGGCGATGATGAAAGCGTACCCCGAGCCGCGGAAGCAATTCAGCGTGAAGCTGCAAGGCGTGATGAGCGCGGGGGAGGCGGTCGGTGACGCCGTGTTCGATTACTGCCGCGACCAGCTCGGCGTGACCGTCAACGAGATGTTCGGGCAGACCGAGATCAACTACGTCGTCGGAAACTGCTCGATCCACTGGCCCGCGCGGCCGAACAGCATGGGGCGGCCTTACCCGGGCCATCGCGTCGCGGTGATCGACGACGACGGCAATGAATGCGCCGCCGGCATTGCCGGTGACGTCGCCGTGAACCGCTACGACGTGCACGGCGAGCCCGACCCGATCTTCTTCCTCGGCTACTGGAAGAACGACAACGCCACCCGCAACAAGTACACGGGCGACTGGTGCCGCACCGGCGACCTCGCCACGCGCGACGAGGACGGCTACCTGTGGTACCAGGGCCGCGCCGACGACGTGTTCAAGGCGGCGGGCTACCGCATCGGGCCGAGCGAGATCGAGAACTGCCTCGTCAAGCATCCGGCGGTGGCAAATGCGGCCGTCGTGCCGAAGCCGGACAAGGACCGCGGCGCGCTCGTCAAGGCGTTCGTCGTGCTCGCGCCCGGCGCGGTGGGCGACGCGAAACTCGTCGAGCAGTTGCAGATCCACGTGAAGGGCAAGCTCGCGCCGTACGAATACCCCAAGGAGATCGAGTTCATCGACGCGCTCCCCATGACGACCACGGGCAAGGTGCAACGGCGCGTGCTGCGCCTGCGCGAGGAAGAGAAAGCCCGGATGGGAAGCGCGGTGCCGTCGTCCTAGAATCCGCGCGCGGGCGACGCCCGTTCAACAAGGAGAACAGCAATGAGACGGAGCAGTCGCTTCGCGGTGGCCATCGCCGCCGCGATGGTGGCCTGTGTCACCCACGCACAGGCCGTCGACACGAAGAACACCTGGGACCTGTCGCAGATCTACCCCGACACGGCCGCATGGAACGCCGACGAGGCGAAGCTCGATGCGCAGATGAAGGAGCTCGCCAAGTGCGCGGGGCACCTGGGCGACAGCGCCGCGCGATTCAAGCAATGCATGGACCTGCGCTGGGACATGGAAAAGCGCATGGCGCGGATGTACACGTATGCGGGCGAGAAGTACTCGGACGATACATCGCTGCCGGCGAACCTCGAGCTGCAGCAGCGCGCGCAGCTGGTGAACACCAAGCTGAACGAAACCGAGGCGTACACCAATCCCGAGCTGCTGCACATCGGCCGGGCGAAGATCAATTCGTTCCTGGCCGGGGAGCCGTCGCTCGGCATCTATCGCCACTGGCTCGACGACGTGCTGCGCATGGCGCCGCACACGCTGGACAAGGAAGGCGAGGACCTGCTCGCGAGCTTCGGCTTGACGGCGGGGACGGGCTACCAGATCCATGAATCGCTCACTGAAACGGACATCCCGTGGTCCACGGTGAAGTTCTCGACGGGCGAAGAGGGCCGCGTCGACCTCACCGGCTACGAGAAGTACCGCCAGTCGCCGGTGCGCGCCGATCGCAAGCTCGCGATGGACACGTTCATGGCGACGCTCAAGACCTACGAGACGTCGCTGGGCATCGCGCTGTATTCGCAGCTGAAGGAAGAGAAAGTGTCCGCGAAGGCGCGGCGCTATCCCGATTCGATCACGAACACGCTGGACCGCAACCGCATCCCGGTCGCGGTGATGGACACGCTGATCGCGCAGGCGAACGCGAACCTGCCGACGCTGCATCGCTACTTCAAGCTGCGCGCGAAGATGCTGGGCGTGCAGGAGATGCACTACTACGACATCTACCCGCCGCTCGTCGAGTCCGACCTGAAGTTCCCGATCGACCTGTCGCGCCGGCTCGTGCTCGAAGCCGTCGCGCCGCTCGGGCCCGAGTACGTCGCCGGCATGAACCAGGGGCTCAATGGCCGCTGGATGGACGTGTACCCGCGCAAGGGCAAGCAGTCGGGCGGCCACATGGCCGGCTCGGCGTACGACGTGCACCCGTACCTGCTGCTGAACCACCACGACGACTACGAGAGCCTCACCACCGTGGCGCACGA
>DATBPW010000535.1:0-3694 GCA_036561125.1 Ramlibacter sp.
ACTGGAATGTCGCTTGTGAGAGACAAACTCCTGTCCATATCTGTCTACGTCTGTCCAGGGTCTGTCTATATGTGTCCAGATCACAGCTAGACAGATCATTCAACACACTTGGACAGATGGGCGGCTCCGTGCTGAACGCGGGTTCGGGGCAGTGCGCCGGTTTCGGCCACAATCCGTGCATGGACGCAAGCTCGGCGCCTTTGCCTGCCACCGCTGCCGGCCAACGCTCGGCCGGCGCGGGGCTGTCGTGCATCGTCCCGTGCAAGAATGAGGCGAAGAACCTGGAGTTGCTGCTGCCCCGCCTGCGCGAGACGTTGTCGACGCTCGACCTCGCGTGGGAGGTGATCCTCATCGACGACGGCAGCACCGACGAGACTTCGATGCTCGGTGCGGCGTGGGCGCGCGAACCGGGGTTCCGGCTGCTGCAGCTGTCGCGCAATTTCGGCAAGGAAGCGGCGATCACGGCGGGGCTCGACGCCGCGGCCGGCGGCATCGTCGCGATCCTCGACGCGGACCTGCAGCACCCGCCGGAGCTGATCGTCCAGATGCTCCGGCGCTGGCGCGAAGGCGCGGACGTGGTCTATGCCGTGCGCGAGGACCGCTCGGACGAATCCTTCCTCAAGCGCCACGGCACGAACATGTTCTATCGGCTGATCAACGCGGTCGACCGCTTCCACGTGCCCGAGGGCGCCGGGGACTTCCGGCTGATGGATCGCTGCGCGGTCGACGCGCTGCTGATGCTGCCGGAGCGGCGCCGGTTCATGAAGGGGCTGTACGCGTGGATCGGCTTCAACGCCGTCGCGCTGCCCTACAGCCCCGAGGCGCGCGCGCACGGACGGACGAATTTCAACCTGAGGCGGCTGGTGAGCCTGTCGCTGGACGGCCTGACGTCGTTCACCACCTGGCCGCTGCGTATCGTCAGCGTGGTGGGTGCCCTGATGGCGCTGCTCGGGTTCGCGTACGGCGCCTTCATCATCGTCGACTACCTGCTGAACGGGAACCAGGTGTCGGGCTGGACCACGATCGTGGTGACGATGATGTTCTTCTTCGGCATGCAGATGCTCTTCACGGGCATCATCGGTGAATACATCGGCCGCATCTTCGAGGAGGTGAAGCAGCGGCCGGTGTACGTCGTCCGGCGCGAGGTCGGCCGCGGTCTGCGCGGCGGCGGCGGCCCGTGACGCGCGACCGCGGCCGCCTGCTCCTTGCTTTCGCCTGGCTCGCGGCCACGGCGTGGCTGCGCCCGCTCGCGGTGCCGGACGAAGGCCGCTACGTCGGCGTGGCATGGGACATGCTGCGCTCGGGCGACTGGCTGGTTCCCCGGCTCGACGGGCTGCCCTATTTCCACAAGCCGCCGCTGTTCTACTGGCTCACGGCGGCCACACTGTCGGTGAACGATTCGAGCTTGCTCGCCGCGCGCGTTGCGCCGTGGATCGGCGGCTGCCTGGCGGCCGCTTCGATGTTCCTCTTCGTGCGGCGCTGGGTCGGCCGCGAATTCGCGCTCCGGACCCTGCTGGCCCTGGTGACAGCGCCGCTGATCTTCTTCGGTTCGCAATACGCGAACCTCGACATGCTGGTCGCGGGCTGCATCACCGCGACCATCGTCGCGTTCGCCCACGCGGCGCTGCTCGACCCCGACGGCCGCGGGCGCAGGCCCGCGCTGCTCGCTGCCTATGCGCTTTGCGCGCTCGGTGTGCTGGCGAAAGGGCTGATCGGGATCGTGCTGCCCGGCATGGTCCTTTTCTCCTGGCTCGTGTGGGAGCGGCGCTGGATGCCCATGCTGCGGCTGCTGTGGTGGCCGGGCATCGTCCTGTTCTTCGTGATCGCGGCGCCGTGGTTCGTGCTGATGCAGGAGCGCTTTCCGGACTTCATGCATTACTTCTTCGTCGTGCAGCATTTCCAGCGCTTCGCGACATCGGGCTTCAACAATCCGCGCCCCTTCTGGTTCTATCCGGCCGTGCTGCTGGTGCTGTCGCTGCCCTGGACGCTGTGGTTGCTGCGCGCGAAGGTGCTCGCGTGGCGCGGCCCGGATGTCGGTTCGAGCGTGCGGCGCCTGATGCTCGTGTGGCTGCTCTCGATCACGCTGTTCTTTTCGCTGCCGACGTCGAAGCTCGTCGGCTACATCCTCCCGGTGGCGGCGCCGCTGGTCTATCTTTGCGTCGACACGGCCTTCCGGCTGGGGAAGCAACGGCTCTGGCGTGCCAGCGCGATTGCGGCGGCCCTGCTGTGCCTCGGCTCGGCGGTGGCGATCGATGTCACTGCCCACAGGCCACAGATCATCCTGGGCACCTTGCTGCGCCAGCGCCTGCAGCCCGGCGACACCGTGATCTCGCTGGACGATTACCGCTTCGCGATCCCCTTCGAGGCGCGCCTTCGCTCGCCGATGCTGGTGGTGTCCGACTGGTCGCCCGAGTCCGTCGCCAGCCGCGACAACTGGCGGCGCGAACTCGCCGATGCGGCTGTCTTCGAGCCGAAGCAGGACTGGCTCATCTCCGAAGCGCAGCTGGTGCAGCGCGTGTGCACCGCGCAGGCGAACACATGGCTCGTCGGCGACGATTCGGTTGCGGCCAAGTACCAGTGGCTCGGGCAAGCGGAGAAAGTGGCGGAGGACCGCCGCCTCGCGCTGTGGCGAGTCGCGCCGGCCGCGCCGCTCAAGCAGGGCCTGTGCCGCGGAACGCCCAGCGCGAGCTCAGGAGGTAAGTCATGACGGCGACGGCGAGCAGCACGAAGAAGAGCACGACGGCGTACCACGCCGTGCCCGTGAAGTGCAGCAGCACCGCGTACATCGCCTCATTGATCGCGAAGCCGGTGGCCGAGACCATCAAGAAGCGCCGCGCGGCCCGCACGAGCGGTGCGCCCGATCGCGGGAAGGTCAGGTGCCAGTGGCCGCTGAATGACACGCAGAAAGCCACCATCCAGCCGGCGACGTTCGCGACGAGGGGCGGCCAGTGCAGCTGCGACACGAGCAGCATCACTGTGCCCAAGTGCACCGCGGCCGCTGCGCAACCGACGGCGACGAACCATGCGATGCGCTTCGTCAACGCCCGCTCCCGCTGAAATGAAGCGCGTTGCGATCTGCATCGACGATTTCGGGCTGCATCCCGCAGTCGACGAGGCCATCCTGGCGCTGGTCGCCCAAGGCCGCGTGACGACGACCAGTTGCATGGTCGGCGCGCCCGCATGGCGGCAGGACGCGCCGGCATTGAAGGCGGCCGCCGACGCCGGCAGCGTCGAGGCGGGCCTGCATTTCGACCTGACGGAGTACCCGATCGCGCCGGGCATCGCGCGGCCCGTCGGCTCTTGGATGCGAGCATCGCTGCTGCGCCGCGTGAACGCCGCTGCGGTTCGCGACGAGTTCCGCCGGCAACTCGACGCGTTCGAGTCCACGATGGGACGCGCGCCGTCGCACGTGGATGGCCACCAGCACGTCCACCAGTTTCCCGTCATCCGCGACGTCGTGGTCGAGGAGCTCCTGCGCCGCTACCGGGGCGCTGCGCTGCCCTGGCTGCGCAGCACGCGCGGCGCTTCGCGCTGGCGCCTGAAGGGCCGCGTCATCGAAGCGATGGGCGCGGGAGCGCTCGAGCGCCTCGCGCACGCGTTCGGGTTCGCGCAGAACGCCTCCCTGCTCGGCGTCTACGATTTCGCGGGCGGCTCGCAGCGGTTCCGCGGCCTGCTCGCGCAGTGGCTGGCTGCT
>DATBPW010000536.1:0-3188 GCA_036561125.1 Ramlibacter sp.
CCGCTGGCCGAGACGATCCGCGGCTTCAAGATGATCGTGGCCGGCGAGTGCGACCACCTGCCCGAGCAGGCGTTCTACATGGTCGGCACCATCGACGAGGCGTTCGAGAAGGCCAAGCGCCTGTCGGCCTGAGCCAGGGAATACGCATGGTCGATTCCACGCACACCATCCACGTCGACGTGGTCAGCGCCGAAGAGCAGATCTTCGCGGGCGAGGCGCGCTTCGTCGCGCTGCCCGGCGAGGACGGCGAGCTCGGCATCTACCCGCGCCACACGCCGCTGATCACGCGCGTCAAGCCGGGGTCGGTGCGCATCGAAAAGGCCGACGGCACCGAGGAGTTCATCTTCGTCGCGGGCGGCATCCTCGAGGTGCAGCCCACGCGCGTCACGGTCCTTTCCGACACCGCCATCCGCGGCAAGGACCTGGACGAAGAAAAAGCCAACGAAGCGCGGCATGCCGCCGAGGAAGCCCTGCGCAACGCGAAGAACGATGTGGACATCGCCCGTGCGCAGTCGGAACTCGCCATCGCGGCTGCCGAAATGGCCGCGCTGCGCCGCTACATCCGCAAGAGATAAGACGCGCCAAAAACCAGCGCACTGGCCCCGCTCTGCGGGGCCTTTTTACTCTTCGCGCCAGTACACGTAGGTCCACGCCCGCTCGAAGCCGCAGCGTGCATACAGGCGCTGCGCGGTGTCGTTGGCGCGCTCCACTTGCAGCATCAGGTGCGGATGGCCGCGCTCGATGGCGACGTGCGCCAGCCCCGCCATGACGCGTGTCGCGAGCCCGCGTCCACGATGCGACTGCGCCGTGCGCATGCCGTGGATGCTCGCCCATCCGTGCGCGATGGCGAGCACGCCCCCGGCGACGACGCGATCGCCTTCGCGGATGCTGGCGAAGAGCGACCCCTGCGCGCGCGTGAGCGTGCGCACGCGGCTCGCGCCGTCGACGGGATCGAAACCTTCGCCGAGAAAAACGGCGGCCCACGCGTCGTCGGGCTGCGCGTCGATGCGCACGCCCGCGCGCGAACCGAGCTGCGCAACGTCTTCTGCGCGGGCAACTTGCACATCGGTGGGTTGCCTGGGCTGCAGCCCCGAACGCGCGAGCTCGTGCTCGATGCCGGCGAAAGCCGCGAGCCGCGGCAGCCGGAAGTTCGGCGCGAGGCCGCGCGCCGTGTATTCGCCGCGGATCGCATCGAGCACACGCGCATCCACGCTGTCGTGCGACAGCGGCGCGGCGCTCTTCGCCCGGTTGACGGTCCCGTTGTCGAAGGCCGCGATCCAGCCGTGCAGCTCAAGCACCTCGGGCGGCGCGACCGCCGCCACGATCGCGCGTTCCATCGAAGCGACATCGGGCGCGATGGCGTCACGGCTCATGCGAAATCATAAGTTGCCGGCACCGTTTGCAACAAGGTGTATAGGCTGGGCGGCGGCATCGATGAGGTATCCTCCGGATGCAAGGATCATTGCATTACAGCGGAGACATAGAACATGCGTTCGGGAATCGCGGCCGTACTGCTGCTGGCGGCAGTGCCGGCGTTCGCGGCGGAAATCGTCATCGGCCAATCGGCCCCCCTGACCGGCGCCAACGCCGAACTCGGCAACGACATCCGCAACGGGGCCCTCGCCTACTTCAAGAAGGTCAACGATGCCGGCGGCCTGCCGCAAGGCAAGATCAAGCTCGTCACGCTCGACGACAAGAACCAGACCGCGCTCTCCGCGGAAAACACGAAGAAGCTGGTGGAAGAGGAGAACGTCGTCGCGCTGTTCGGCTACGCATCGTCGACGCTGAGCATTCCCGCGATGCCCGAGGTGAAGGAGAACAGGGTGCCGTTCTTCGCACCGTTCACCGGCGCCGACACGATCCGCAAGCAGAACGAATTCGTCTACACGATCCGCTCGACCTACGTCGACGAGATCGGCAAGATCGTCAACTTCTGGGGCAGCCTGGGCAACACGCGGGTGACGGTGCTGCACTACGACGACACCGTGGGCAAGGAGAACTTCGCGACCGTCGCGGAGGCGCTCAAGAAGTTCGGCGGCGCGCCGGCCTCGGTGGCGATCAAGCGCAACGCCGACGTGCCGGCCTCCGCCGTCAAGCAGGTCGTCGACTCCAAGCCGAACGTGTTGCTGATCACCACGCTGTACGCGCCGGCGGCGCAGCTGATCAAGCAGCTCAAGGCGTCGGGCAACCAGTACATGGTGTCGAGCCTGTCGTTCGCCGGCGCCAGCCAGCTTGCGCATGCACTCGGCCCCGACGCGAGCGGCGTGTCCGTCGCGATCGACGTGCCCGCACCGCGCACGGTGTCCATCCCGGTCGTCAAGGAGTGCAACGACGCGTGGACGGCCTCGGCCCAGAAGGGCCTGATGTCCGTCACCGCGCTCGAATCGTGCATCGCCGCGAAGGTGCTCGTCGAAGGCATGAAGCATGCCGGCAAGGAAGTCACGCGCGCCTCGCTGCACAAGTCGCTCGATGCACTGGGCCGCTACGACGCCGGCGGCTACATCGTGAACTTCAAGCCGAACTTCCGCCACGGCGGCAGCTACGTCGGCATCGCGCTGCTGTACCCGAGCGGCGAAGTGAGGGAGTGACCGGGCTCGCCGCGCTCGAGCGCCGGCTGCGCGCGCGCTCAGCCTAGCACCGGCTCGTCGGGCAGCTCGTTCGGGTTGTCTTCGCCGGGCGCGAGCGCGAAGTGCTGCGCCAGGTGCCGTGTCACCGCGTCGATCGCCTGCGCGAGGCCCTGCTCGTAGCGGCCGGACCGGAACTCACCGCGCATGCCTTCGACGATGCGCCGCCATTCCTCGTCGGGCACGTGCGCAGTCACGCCGCGGTCAGCCACGATTTCGATCGCGCGCTCCGACAGCAGCAGGTAGATGAGCACGCCGTTGTTGTGCGCGGTGTCCCACGTGCGCAGCTCGCCGAAGACCGCGATCGCGCGATCGCGCGGCGTGGCATCGCGCAGGACGAAGTGCGTGGGCAGCGCCGCCTCCACGTACACGCGGATCTCGCCGCTGTGGCGTGCTTCGCTCTCGCGCACAAGCTGCGTTAGCCGCGCGAGCGCATCCGGCGGGATCGCGCGGCGCGCGCTGCGCTCGTCGACGACGCGATGCCGCAAGAGGCGCGCGACACGTTTCGGCCAGGACCGCGCCATCACCAGTTCCCCGACGCGCCGCCGCCGCCGAAATCGCCGC
>DATBPW010000537.1:0-5750 GCA_036561125.1 Ramlibacter sp.
GCAGCATCCGTACACCGAGGCGCTGCTGGCCGCTCTGCCCGAGCGCGGCCCGGCCGGGCATCGGCTCGCGACGATTCCCGGTGTCGTGCCCGGTGTGTTCGACCGGCCGAAGGGCTGCCTGTTCGCGCCGCGGTGCGCGTATGCGACGCAACATTCGATCGAGGTGCGGCCCGAACTGCGCGAGTGGAAAGGCGGCACCGTGCGCTGCCACTATCCGCTGGGCGATGCGTCGCGTGCGATGCGCATCGAGGCGGATGGGCCGCTGAAGGTGGAGGCGGCCGCATGACGATCGCCGTCGAAGCCCGCGGCCTGCGCCAGGTCTACACGATCAAGCGGGGCATGTTTCGCGAGCCCGCGCACCTGCAGGCCGTGGGCGGGATTTCGTTCGCGATCGAGGAAGGCCGCACGCTCGCGGTGGTCGGCGAATCGGGCTGCGGCAAGTCCACGCTCGCGCGCATGGTGGCGCTTGTCGAAAGGCCGACCGAGGGTTCGCTCACGCTGGGCGGCATCGATGCGGTGAACCCGCCAGACGACCAGCGCCGGCACTTGCGCCAGGCCGTGCAGCTCGTGTTCCAGAACCCGTACGGTTCGCTCAACCCGCGCAAGAAGGTCGGCACCGTGCTCGAGGACCCGCTCGCAATCAACACGGACCTGCCGAAGGGCGAGCGGGCGGAGCGCGCACGCGCGATGCTCGCGCAAGTCGGCCTGCGGCCCGAGCACGCCAGCCGCTACCCGCACATGTTCTCGGGCGGGCAGCGCCAGCGCATCGCGATCGCGCGGGCGCTGATGCTCAACCCGAAGCTGCTCGTCGCCGACGAGCCGGTGTCGGCGCTCGACGTCTCGATCCAGGCGCAAGTGCTCAACCTGCTGCTGGACCTGCAGGAGCAATTCCGCCTCGCGTACCTGTTCATCTCGCACGACCTCGCGGTGGTGCGGCACATCGCGCACGAGGTGCTGGTGATGTACCTCGGCCACGTGATGGAACAAGGGCCCAAGGAGGCGATCTTTGCGCGCCCCGCGCATCCGTACACGCAGGCGCTGCTCGCGTCGACACCGGGCATCGGCGAGCGTTCGCAGCGCATCGTGCTCAAGGGCGAACTGCCGTCGCCGCTCGATCCGCCGGGCGGGTGCGTGTTCTCCAGCCGCTGCCCCTACGCGACCGACCTGTGCCGCAGCGACCGGCCGCTGCCGCGCGTGTTCGAAGATCGCATGGTGGCTTGCCACTACGCCGGGCAGGCGGGGCGCACCGTCGACGTCAGTCCCGCGCCTGCAGCAGCAGCGTGACCACGCGAAGGCGCTCGGAGTCGGACTTCAGGCGGGACAGGGCGCCTGCGAAGCCGCTCTCGCCGGTGGCATGCAAAGCCGCGGCCACCTGGCGCGCCGCGATGTGCATCGCGTCGTCGGGCAGGGTCAACGGATAGCAGCGGACGGCCACGCCCCGGAACGTTCCCTCGCTCACGCCGAACAGCGCCGCGACACGCGCGGGCTCGAGCGTGCCGTGTGCGTGCCGCGCTTGCGCGATGACCTCGTCGAACAGCTCTTTCCCGTCCACGCCGCAGCGTAAGCAGCGCGCAGTGGCCGGCCTTGATCTGGATCAAGCGGGGCCGTGCCGCGGCGTGGCTGCACGATCGAGGGTCCGACCGGGTTCAACCTGCGCCGCGCCGCGCAGATAATGCGCGTCTCACCCGAGAACCGTCCAAAGGAGAAGACCTTGAAACCCCTGATGCGCACCCGATCCCTGGCGCTTGTCGTCGCCGCGCTCGCCGCCATGACCGGCGTTTCCGCGAAGACGCTGGTGTTCTGTTCGGAAGGCAGCCCCGAGAACTTCTATCCCGGCGTCAACACCACCGGCACGTCGTTCGACGCGAGCGAGCCCGTCTACGAACGCATCGTCGGCTTCGAACGCGGCGGCACGAAGGTCGTCCCCGCGCTGGCCGAGAAGTGGGAGATCTCGCCCGACGGCAAGGTCTACACCTTCCACCTGCGCCACGGCGTGAAGTGGCACGACACGCGCGCGTTCAAGCCGACGCGCGACATGAACGCGGACGACATCCTGTTCACGTTCGACCGGCAGTGGCACGACACCAACCCGTACTACAAGGTCACGAGCAGCAACCACACGTACTTCAACGACATGGGCCTGGTGCACACGCTCAAGTCGATCGAGAAGAAGGACGACTACACGGTGGTGTTCACGCTCAACCAGGCCGAAGCCCCGTTCCTCGCCAACCTGGCGATGCCCTTCGCCGCGGTGCAGTCCAAGGAATATGCCGACGCGATGCTCAAGGCCGGCACGCCCGAGAAGATCGACCAGGACCCGATCGGCACCGGCCCGTTCTCGTTCGTGCAGTACCAGAAGGACGCTGTGATCCGCTACAAGGCGTGGCCGAAGTACTGGGGCGGCAAGGCGAAGATCGACGACCTGGTGTACGCGATCACGCCGGACGCGTCGGTGCGCTGGGCCAAGCTGCAAAAGGGTGAGTGCCACGTGATGCCCTACCCGAACCCGGCCGACCTCGATGCGATGAAGAAGGACCCGAACGTCCGCGTGCTCGAGCAGCCGGGCCTGAACGTCGGCTACCTCGCCTACAACGTGACGAAGAAGCCGCTGGACGACGTGCGCGTGCGCCATGCGCTGAACATGGCGATCAACAAGAAGGCGATCCTCGACGGCGTGTTCCTCGGCACCGGCGTGGCGGCGAAGAACCCGCTGCCGCCTTCGATGTCGGCGTACAACGACGCGATCAAGGACGATCCGTACGATCCCGAAGCGGCGAAGAAGCTGCTTGCGCAAGCGGGCCACCCGAACGGCTTCGAGATGGACCTGTGGGCGATGCCGGTGCAGCGCCCGTACAACCCGAACGCGCGCCGCATCGCCGAGCTGATGCAGGCCGACCTCGCAAAGGTCGGCGTGAAGGCCGAGATCAAGTCGTTCGAATGGGGTGAGTACCGCAAGCGCATGCAGAACGGCGAGCACATGGCCGGCATGCTGGGGTGGACCGGCGACAACGGCGACCCGGACAACTTCCTCGCCGTGCTGCTCGGCTGCGACGCGAGCAAGAACAACGGCGGCAACGTGTCCAAGTGGTGCTACCAGCCGTTCGAGGACCTGATCCAGAAGGCCAAGGTCGAAACGAAGCCGGCCGAGCGCGACAAGCTGTACAAGCAGGCGCAGGTGATCTTCAAGGAGCAGGCGCCGTGGTTCACCATCGCCCATGCCGTGCAGCTCAAGCCCGTGCGCAAGGAAGTCGTCGACTTCAAGCTGTCGCCGTTCGGGCGCCACGTGTTCTACGGGGTCGACATCAAGGAGTGACGCGTTTCCCGCTCGCTCGAAGGGCCGGCGCATGCCGGCTCTTTTCATTTCGCTCGCGGTCGCGCATAGACTCGCAGCAACCTTGCGCCACAGGAGACACGCCATGGCGGACCCGACGACAAGCCCGAATCCCGTCTCGCCGCGCGCCGCCGGCGTGATCTATCTGCTTTTCTTCGTCACGGCGGCGGCGGGGCTGTTCTTTACCCGCAGCGTCGTGGTCCCGGGCGATGCGGCCGGCACAGCCGCGGCGCTGATGTCGCACGCCGGGACGTTCCGCGCCGGCTTTGCGCTGACGCTCGTGTCCAACGCGCTCTATCTCGCGTTGACCGCGCTGTTCTACCGGCTGTTCGGGCCGGTGAACTGGCAGGTGTCGACGGTGGCCGCGTTCTTCGGCGTGGCCGGCTGCATCGTGCAGATCGTGGCGGGTGTGTTCCAGCTGGGCGCGCTGGCGCTGCCCGCCGACGATGTCGCGGCCAAGGCATTCGGCGCCGCGCAGCTGGGCGCGGCGGCGGTGTTCAGCCTGCGGTTGTATTCGCACGCGTTCACCATCGCGCTCGTCCTCTTCGCCGTGTACGACCTCCTGTTGGGATGGCTCGTGTGGCGCAGCGCGTTCGTGCCGCGGTGGATCGGCGCGCTGTTGATGCTCGCCGGTGCGGGCTGGCTGGCTTTCCTGTGGGCCCCGCTGGCCGCCGCCGCGTCCGCTGTCGTCTTGCCGCTCGGAGCCGCGGCGGAGATCGTCCTGATGCTGTGGCTGCTCTTCAGGGCGCCGGCGTAGACTGCGCCTCCATGCGCTGGGCCATCGTCTCCGCCATGCACGAAGAACTGCATTCCGTGCTCGCGCTGATGCCCGACGAGCACAAGGTCATCGCCGGCGGGCGCGATTTCTACGACGGGCACCTGCACGGCCGCGAGGTCGTGGCCGTGCTCTCGCGCATCGGCAAGGTCGCCGCGGCGACCACCGCCACCTTGCTCATCGAGCGCTTCGGCGTCGGGCGCATCGTCTTCACCGGTGTCGCGGGCGGCCTCGCGCCCGGCGTGCAGCGCGGCGACGTCGTCATCGCCGATGCGTTCCTGCAGCACGACCTCGACGCGTCGCCCATCTTCCCGAAGTACGAAGTGCCGCTGTACGGCACGGACCGCTTCGAGACCGACCGCGCGCTCACCGACGAGCTCGCGCGCGCCGTCGCGCGTGCGTTGCCGGGCACACGCGCGCACCGCGGCCTCGTCGTGAGCGGCGACCGCTTCGTCGCGACGACCGCCGAGAGCCGCGCGCTGCAGTCCGCGCTGCCCCATGCGCTCGCCGTCGAGATGGAGGGCGCCGCGATCGCGCAGGTGTGCCGCGATTTCGGCGTGCCCTTTGCCGCGGTGCGCACGATCTCCGATCGCGCCGACGACGCGGCGCACGGCGATTTCGTGAGCTTCATCCGCGAAGTGGCGAGCCGCCACTCGGCTGCGATCGTCGCCGCGCTGCTGGCCTAGGCGGGAAACCGCAGGGTCGCGCGGGCGCCGCCTTCCGGCGCGTTCGAGATCGAAAACTGCGCGGCGAGCAGCTCGGCATAGCGCGCGACGATCGCCAGGCCGAGCCCCGCGCCTTCGCCAACGCGCTTGCCCGCGTCGCCCTGGACCCAGCGGCGCGTGAGCTGGCCGATGTCCTGCGACGGCCAGCCCGCGCCGTTGTCGCACACCGACACTTCGACCGCGCCCGGCACGCGCGCGATCGCCACCGTGATGTGCGGGGCCGCAGCGGCGGCGCCGTAGCGCAGCGCGTTGTCGACGAGGTTGTTGAGGATGCCTTCGACGAGCGCGCGGTCGCCGAGCACCGTGACGGTCTCGTCCAGCCCTTCGCCGCCGAGGTCGACGCCGGCACTGCGCGCGCGCGGCATGTAGCGCAGCAGCACCTCGCGCGCGATCGCATCGAGCTCGATGCGCTCGTGCGCGACACCGGCTTCGCCTTCGCCGGCGCGCGCCAGCGCGAGCAGCTGGTCCACCAGCCGGCTGCCGCGCTGCTCGGACTGCGCGATGCCTTCGAGCTGCGCACGCCACACGGCCGGGTCCTGCTGCGCGAGCGCGAAGGAGGCGCGCGCGCGGATCCCGGCCAGCGGCGTGCGCAATTCGTGCGCGACGTTGCCCGCGAATTCGCGCTGGGCCTGCACGCTTTCGGCCAGCCGCGCCAGCATCGAGTCGATCGCCTGCGCGATGCGCTCCACGTCGCGCGTGCTGGCGCCGGCTTTCACGCGGTCGGGCAGCGGCGCGAGATCGGCGGCGCGGCGCCGCTCGATCTCCGCTTCGAGTTCGCCGAGCGGCTGCAGGTCGCGCTCCATGCGGCGGCGCAGCCACCACGCCAGCAGCGCGAGCAGCGCGGCCTGCGGCAACGCGGAGTATTCGAGCAGGTCTTCCAGCAGGCGCGAGCGGCTGCGCGCCGTCTGCCCGAACACGA